>JBPCJV010000230.1:0-3762 GCA_051004925.1 Acidimicrobiales bacterium
GCGGCGCGGCCCGGGTACTCGCGGGCCAGGCGGGCGATGGTCTCGCGGGACCGGCTGCGCTGCGTACGCGGTCGACCCACTGGACCAAGGGTAGAGCCTCCGCCCCCGAGTACTGGCACCCCGCTCCGGCGGGCCGCTCGGGGCCCTGGCACCACGCTCCGGCGGGCCGCTCGGGGCCCTGGCACCTCGCTCAGGGGGCCGCTCGGGCCCTAGTGTCACCCGTTGTGGCCCAGCTGGAGGTGAAGCGCCAGATGGCCCGGGGCGACATCGCCGCCGTCTCGGAGCTGCTCGACGTGGCCACGAGGGTCGACGGCCACGCCCCCCTCGGCGAGCACCAGTGGCTCGACCTCGTCCACGGGGGGCGGGCCGGCTTCGCCGGCCTCGTCGCCTGGGAACCGGGCCACGACCACCCCGTCGGGTACGCCCAGCTCACGCGCGACGCTCAGGGGACGGGACGAACCTGGGCTCTCGAGTTCGTGGTCGACCCCCACCACCTGGACACCAGTCCGGAGATCGGCACCACGCTGGTGCAGGCGGCGCTGGGGATCGTGCGGGGCGAGGGAGGCGGACACGTGCATCTGTGGGTCCCCAAGCCCGGCCCCGACCACGACCGCATCGCCGAGGCGGCCGGCCTGCACAAAGGCCGCGAGCTCCTCCAGCTCCGCCGACCCCTTCCGCTGCCGCCAGGGCCCGAGCGGCCAGTTGACCGGGGTGACGGTCTGACCCGTGAGCACGGCGGCCTCGACCTCCGCCCGTTCCTTCCCGGGTCCGACGAGGAGGCGTGGCGGGAGGTGAACAACCGGGCGTTCAACTGGCACGAGGAGCAGGGTGGCTGGGACATCGGGACAATTCGCGACCGGGAGGCCCAGCCCTGGTTCGACCCCGCGGGCTTCCTGCTCCACGAGCGCGACGGCCGCCTGGCAGCCTTCTGCTGGACAAAGGTCCACGACGACGCCGATCCGCCTCTCGGCGAGATCTACGTTATCGCCGTGGATCCGGCGTTCCAGGGCCTGGGCCTCGGTCGGGCACTGGCGGTCGCCGGGCTGGACTCGCTGGCGGCCAGGGGTCTTCGCACCGCGATGCTCTACGTGGACGGCGACAACGCGCCGGGCCTGCGCCTCTACGAGAAGCTCGGATTCACCGTCGACCACGTGGACCGGGCCTATACCGCCGACGTCGAGGCCGAGCCGGGACCACCCCCGGAGACGGACAACCGGCCCGGCTAGCCCACGCCGACGCCGACGACCGAGCCGATGGCGAAGGTGACCGACGCCGGGATGGCCGACCACAGCAGCTGCCTCCCGGCCGACCGGACCACCGACCGTCCGGTGAAACCGGCCAGGGCGGCCCCCACGACCAGGGCGGCGACCACGCCGAGGATCATCGAGGCGACGATCGCCGCCGTCCCCGCCCCGAAGAACCACGGCACAAGCGGGATCATGGCGCCGGCGGCGAAGGCCAAGAACGACGACACCGCGGCGGCCACCGGAGCACCGAGGGACCCCGGGTCGATGCCCAGCTCCTCGCGGGCGTGGGTCTCGAGGGCCACCTGGGGATCACGCATCAGGGCCTCGGCCAGGTCCTCGGCGACCGACGTGTCGACGCCCCTGGAGCGGTACAGCTGGACCAGCTCCTGGCGCTCGGCCTCGGGGGCCCGCTTGAGCTCGAGGCGCTCCATCTCCAGCTCGCACTCGAGGAGCTCGTTCTGCGCCGTCATGGAGATGTACTCGCCGGCGGCCATCGACACCGAGCCGCCGATTAGACCGGCCAGACCGGCGAGCCGCACGTAGCCGGCCGCCGGGCTGGCGCCGGCCACGCCCAGGATGAGGGCCACGTTCGACACCAGGCCGTCGCTCATCCCGAAGACCGCAGCGCGCGCCGCCCCGCCCTGGACGTTGCGGTGGTGGGGCTCGGGCGGCGGCGGCCGTTCGTCGGCGGCACCGGCGTCTGCAGGCGGTGCCGCGTCGTGAGGAGGTCCTGTATCTCCGGGCGATTCGGGGGAACCGGAGTCCGCGGGTCGTCGAGCCATGGCGCTACGCAGAAATCTACCCGTCCGGCAGCCCTGTTCCCCAGGACCGCTCCCCTGTGGTCCATCATCGGGCCATGGGCGTCCCCCTCGACCTGGCTCCCGACGACCTGGCCACGCTGCTGGCAGGCGAGCCCCCGTACCGGGCCGGCCAGGTGTGGCGGGCGCTGCACCAGGGCCTCCAACCGCTGGAGATGACCGACCTCCCCGGCGCCCTCCGTCGCCGGATGGCCGCCGAGCTCCCCCCCGGCCTCGACCTGGCGGCCACGTCGGTCAGCGAAGGTGGCGACACGGTGAAGTGGGCCTGGTCGCTGCCCGGCGGTGTCGCGGTGGAGACGGTGCTGATGCACTATCCGGGGCGGGCCACGGTGTGCGTGTCCACCCAGGCCGGGTGCGCCATGGCGTGCAGCTTCTGCGCGACGGGGCAGGCCGGCTTCAAACGCCACCTGAGCGCGGGCGAGATCGTGGAGCAGGTGGTGCGGGCCCGGCGGGCCGCCCTCCCGAGACGCCTGTCGAACGTGGTCTTCATGGGCATGGGCGAACCTCTGGCCAACTACGGGGCCCTGTGGCCGGCCGTCGAGCGCATCCATGACGAGCTGGGCCTGTCGGCCCGCCATCTCACGGTGTCGACCGTGGGCCTCGTCCCCGGGATCCTGCGGCTGGCGGGCGAGGACCTGCCCGTCAACCTGGCCGTCTCCCTTCACGCGGCCAACGACGAGCTGCGGAACACGATGATCCCCGTCAACCGGCGGTGGCCGCTGCCCGTGCTCATGGATGCCTGCCGCACGTGGCGGCAAGCCAAGGGCCGGCGCCTGTCGTTCGAGTGGGCCCTGATCGAAGGGGTCAACGACCGGGCGACCGACGCCGAGGAGCTGGCCGCCTTGGCCGTCCCCCTGGCCGCCCACGTGAACCTCATCCCCCTGAACCCCACGCCGGGCTACCTCACCCGGGGGACGCCCGCCGCCGGCGTGCGGGGCTTCCGCGACCGCCTGCGCGCCCTCGGCGTGAATGCCACGGTGCGGCGCAACCGCGGCACCGACATCGACGCGGCCTGCGGGCAACTGGCCACGCTCACCTCACCAGTACGGTGACGCCGTGCGTGGCCCGCACCGCCCGGTGGAGGTGCTCGCCCCGCTCCACCCGGGCGCCGGCCCACACCACGGTGGCGTCCACGGTTCCCTCCACCACCGCCCCCGCCCCCACCACCGACCGGCCACCGGACGACGCCAGGTTGGCGGCCAGGTAGTCGCGCGGCGTCCCGCAGTCGAAGAACGCGCCGTCGTGCCTGACGAGCTCCAGGTCGCGGCCGGCGACGAGGCCGCGCCACGAGGCCTCCCACAGCCCTGACGGTGTGTCGTCGAGGCAGCCGACCACCGCCCAGGGCAGCAGGGCGGCGCCGGCATAGCGGCGGTCGCCCCAGGTGCCCCGCAAGGGGTCCACCACCGTGAGCAGGCGGGTGCGGTGGCCGTCCCACCCGCCGGCGAAGTCGACCAGGGAGGCGCGGTGCCAGGCGTCGACGTTGACCACCAACACGTCACGACCGTCGATCCACCCCCTGAGCCGACCGAGGGCGCCGGCCGTGCCGAGCGCCTCGGGCTCCTCGATCGACAGGTGCGGTGGGTCCGGACCCGCGGCGAGGTGGGCCCACATCCGGTCGACGCGGTCGTGGGCGTTGACGGCCACGACCGGCGCCACCGCCCGGGCCCGATCCAGGGCCAGGTCGACCAGCGGGGTTC
>JBPCJV010000231.1:0-4056 GCA_051004925.1 Acidimicrobiales bacterium
GGGGGATGGGGGCGGGGGGGCAGCCAGGGCAGGGCCGGACAGCGGGCGGTCGGCCTGTCCGGCGCCGGCCACGGTAAACACCGAGAACCCGAGCGCCTCGAAGGCCCGCCCCCACTTGGCCGCCTCGACCGACACCCCGTCGGCGCACCCCAGGCGGAAGGAGACCACGGCGACCGTGGGCCCGAGCGGCCCCCTGAGAGGGGTCATGGTGTCCACGGGCGCAGTGTCTCGCGTTCCGGGCAGGCCCTCGGCATACCGGTGCAGCCGGACGGCAGCGGCCGGCGGTCAGGCGCTAGCATCACGGCCAGCGGAGCCGTCGATCCCTCGACGGCGGTGAGGAGGCGGTCGTGCGGGTGATTTCTGCGATGCATCGGAGGAATGGACGCGCCTTGATGGCGGCGGCGGCGGCGACAGTCGTGCTGGGCACGGCCATGGTGGGGGTGGCCGGGGCGGCCACGGTATCCGTTCCGTGCGCGGGCCCGGGCGGAGGCGCGGCGGGCCTGGTCGCGGCCGTCGCCGTCGCCAACACCACAACGGGCGCCGACACCATCGACCTGGCTGCGGGATGCTCCTACGTCCTCGCCGCCCCGGCGGCGGCCGACAACGGCCTCCCCGTGGTTACCGGCGAGCTCACGGTGCGCGGCCACGGCGCGACGATCAGGAGGTCGTCGCCCACGCCGTTCCGGATCCTCGAGGTGGCTCCGGGTGGCGACCTGACCCTCGACCAGGTAACGATCGCCGGAGGACTCGTCGCCCTCAGCGGTCCCACCGCCTTCGGCGGCGGGATCCTGAACGGGGGCGAGCTCACGGTGACCCGGAGCACGATCAGTGACAACACGGTGAGCGGCACCGGCAGCTCGGCGGGCGGAGGCGGCATCGCCAACAACGGGACGGCGACCCTGACCGACACGGTGCTGCGCAACAACCAGGCGCTGGCCAGCGGCACGTTCATCTTCGCCGGCGTGGGAGGGGCGGTGTTGAACCGGACCGGCGCGGTCATGACGATCTCCGGCAGCACGGTGACGGCCAACACCGCGCTCTCCCGCGGGTCGTCTGAGATCCTCTTCATCGCGTCGGCGGGCGGCATCGGCAACAGCGGGACCCTGGCGGTCAGCGGCACCCAGGTCGTGGGTAACCGGGCAGTCGCCGCCGGGCGCAACGGCCGGGGCAACGGCGGCGGCCTGAGCATCGCCGGGGGGATTGTCACCTTCACCGGCGGCGCGGTGGTGGGCAACACCGCCTTGGCCACCGGGGTTGGGGCGTCGGCTCACGGCGGCGGGGTGGAGACCTTCGGCCGCACCAAGCTGTCGGGCACCACTGTGCGCTCCAACGTGGCCAGCGGCCCCGAGGCCCTGGGCGGCGGCATCTTCAACGGCCGCCGGCTCACGATGGTCAGGGGCGTGGTCACCGCCAACGTGGCCGCCGGCACCGCGGGCCCCGGCCGGGGTGGGGGCATCTTCAGCGAAAGCGGGCGGGTGATCCTGCACGGCACCGACGTCTTCGCCAACCAGCCCGACGACTGCGAGCCGGCGATCCCCGGCTGCTAGGAGAAGGACCCCGTCACGACGACAGCTCCCGTTCGAGCGGCGTGCGGAAACGGGGAGTAAAACGCACGCCACCCAGCCAGGCCTCGACGTGGTCTGCCTCGGCCTCGACCGCGGCCTCGGCTTCGGCGCCGATGTCCTCCAACATCCGGGCGGCGACGGTTCCGCCGGTGCCGACGGCCCAGCCACCCACAATGCGACCGTTGCACCAGATGGTGGGGCCCACGTTGCCGTTCGAGTCGAACAGGGCCGGGCGGTGGGCCCCGAGGTACCAGTGCCGGGCGGGCCAGCCCATCGCCGTGGGATCGAGCGCGGGAAGCAGGGCGACCCAGGGCTCGACCGGTGGCTCGACGTCGACGTCGTCGGCCAGGACGTGGCCGGTCACCCCGCCGTCGAGCTCCACCGCGACCGCGCCCGAGGCGGCCAGGGCCGCCCTGGTCTGACCGAGGTTCCAGCCCGTCCACCACTTGACGTCGCCCTCGGTGGCCGGCCCGAAGGTGGCCAGCCAGCGCCGCACCAGCTCGCGCCGGGCCTCCGCGGGGGCCATCGGCTGACGGGTGAGGCCCCAGGCGCGGGCCGGAGCCCAGCGGTACTGGGTGCTGATCCACGAGCCGAGGGGCCTGCCCCGCACCACCCTCCCCTCGGCGGCGAGCACAACGAGCAGGCGGGTGCCCACCGAGACCCTCGCCTCGTACGACTTGCCCTCGGCCAGCACGACCTGGCGGGCTAGCTCGGGTACGGCCTCGGCCAGTTGGGCGGCGGTCGCCTCCCCACGCTCGTCCAGGGCCTGAAGGAGGTCGTCGCCGGCTCGTTCGATCCAAGCGTCGGCGTCGACGGCGATGCCCTGGTCGACGAGGACCCTGGTGAACCGCCTGCGCTCGGCCGCGGCGATGGCGTCGGCGGCGGCCGCCTGCAGCACGGGGGCGAGCGCCACGGGCACCACGAAGAGGGTGCGGCGCATGGCCAGCATCGTGACCAGCCGGCGGTCGTCGCAGAGGGCCCGCTCGAGCGTCGCCGGCACCAGCGCGGTTGTCCGGGCCCGGGCCGCGAGGAAGATGGACACCGGGTCGGAGGCGTGCAGCCCGACCAGGTCGCCCGCCACGTCGACCACCTGACCGGCCCCGGCCCGGGTCGCCAGGTGATGGCGCCGGCCCAACCGGGCCCGCCGCTCGTCGACCGAGATGAACCTCACGGTGCCCAACGTGGTGGCACTACCGCCCCGGTGGGACCCGACCGAGATTGAGCTCGCGCACCACCTCGTTGCTGCGCGTGCGGAAGCGCTTGTGCAGGTCGTCGACCTCGCCGCAGAGCCGCGCCCCCTCGTCGGTGTCGCCGGCGAGGCTCAGCCTCCGGGTGGCCTCAAGCAGCTCGGTGGTGAGCCGGCGCAGCTGCGCATCCTGGATCAGAGGCAGCTGCGTCGTGATGGTCGGCCGGACCGTCGAGTCGACCGACGCCCAAGGCGTGCCCACGCGTCGACGCCCACCGTCGGAGCCGTCGTCCGCGGCCACCTCGTAGCCCTGGGTGGCCGCCTGCACCATGGCCACGACCGCGGTGCGGAGGGTGAAGATCGTGCTGGCCTGGTCGCGCGTGCGGCTCCGGTGCCGGCCGAGGCCGGCCAGGGTCACGCCGATGAGCCCGACCACAACGGCTACGGCGACGACGACGACGAGGAGAGCGACGACGACTGGTGCCAAGCACGGCCAAATCTATGCGAGCCGGTTGTCAGCCCGCTCGGCCTTCGCTCCTGTCAGCCACCGAGTCGGAACGAGAACCCGCCGCCGGAACCACCGGTCTCGCCGGGCATGAGCTGGCGGATCCATGCCTCCAGGGCGGCGGGATTGCGGGACTGGGTGATGACCCACCCGGGCCCGGTGAAGTCGAAGACGAGCCCCTCGCCCGACTTGAGCATCTGGACGACCCCGCCCGTGACCTTGCGGAGCCGGCTCGACACCGTGGGGGAAAAGGCGACGACGTGGCCGGAGTCGATGGTGACCGACTCGCCTTCGTCGAGCGTCACCGTGTCGAGGGCTCCGTAGCTGGCCAGCATCACCGTGCCGTGGCCCGTGGCGTGTACCAGAAATCCGCCCTCGCCGCCGAAGAGGTTCTTGAACCCGCCCCAGCGGGTGTCGAGCTCGATGCCGGCCGACGACGCCAGCCAGCAGCCCCTGGTGATCGACATGGGCTGGTCGGCGGTGACACCGCCGGTGACGACATCGCCGGCCAGGTGGTGGGCGACATCCACCCAACCACCGTCGGCCGGAGCGGTGAAGGTGGTGATGAAGAGGCTCTCGCCACCCAGGAAGGACCGCTTCAGTCCCTTCAGTGCCCCGCCTTGCGTGCTGGCCTCGACGCCCACGCCGGAGGAAGTGGCCATCATGGCGCCCGACTCGGCGCGGAGCGCCTCGCCGCCCTCGAGAGTGACGCGGGCGACTGCGAAGGCGGGGGTGTGCCGGATGTCGACGTTCACGGCGTGGAGCGTACCGGCCCGGAGCTCATCGGGCCCCTATTCGAC
>JBPCJV010000232.1:0-4089 GCA_051004925.1 Acidimicrobiales bacterium
GAAGAACAGCCGGTGTGCCAGCCCTCTGTCCGACGACGGGAGCGGGGTGGCCTTGCCGGCTTCCTCGCCGCCGCGGCTCGAGTACCTCGCCGGGTTCATGGCCCTGCTGCGGCCGCTGGCCCCGAAGGACCGGGTGACCGTCCGCATGACCGTCCAACCCGAGGGCCGGCAGGGCCTGGGCCTCACGGCCACGCTGGTCGGGGGCCAGAAGGGCAGGACGATCAACGCCACCACCCTCTGGGAGTCCGACATCGGCCTGGGTGGCATCGCCGACGACCAGCCCGTCCTCGAAAAGCGGGAGCGGTACCAGTTGCTCGTGGCCCCGCTGGGGGCCTGGGTGTACTTCACGCTGGCCGACCTCACCCAGCGCGACGAGCAACTGTTGGGGACCAGGAACTGGCGCAGCTACGGGCTGTTCTCGCTGGGCTGCCGGCTCTACCAGACGCACCGCCAGCGGGGAGAGAGGCTGCTGCGCGAGGCCATCGACGCCGATCCCGCCAACCTGGGGGCCCACCTCAACATCCTGCTGCTCGAGTTCGACAACCGGCAGACATCCGCGGGCAAGACACAGCTCGAGCGCCTGCGCACCGAGGTGGAGGCGCTGCCCGGCAGGATGCTTTGCCGGCGCCTCGTCCGCGACGAGCGGGAGCGCTTCTGGTACGACCCCACGTGGTACCGAACGATGTACAGCCTCGCCGCGGTGTGCTCGCACATGGTGTCCAAGGCGGCCAACGTCGTGTCCGAGGGGGGCACGGTCTCCGCGCCCGCCGACGTGGAGGCGCTGCGCGTGGAGGGCCAGGGCCTGGCCATGCAGCTTGTGGGCACCTGCTGGACGACCCTCGGTGACGTCACGGGCCCCCACGGGCAGCCCGAGGCGCCGCGACGGCTGCGAGGCAAGAAGCTGCGCGCACGGTTTCGCCAGCGCCAGGAGCTGGCCCTGTTCCTCGGCCAGATGCTGCCGAGCAGCGTGCTGCTGCTCGTGAACCTGCAGCTGCTCGACCGGAGTGTGCCGCTCGACCGCACGGTGACGCCGGGGTCGTCCGACCGCGTGGCCGGGCCGCCGGAGAGCCGCAGGCAGGAGTGGGACGAGCGCGCCCGGGTGCTGGGTGGACTGAGCCCCTTCGGTGGGTCGGGGGCGACAACGTGCCCGCCCAGGGCCGAGCTCCTCGCCGCCATCGACCCCGTCGACTTCCTGCCCGCCCGGGCCCGCTACAACGCCGCGTGCGTGCACTCCGAGGTCGCCCAGTACCAGGACCGCACCGACCCGGCGGCCGCCGACCGCCATGCCGCCACGAGCCGCACGATGGCCCTGAGCGAGCTGCAGGCCGGTCTCGACCACGACAGCGCCCAGTGGGCGCGGGACGATCCTGCCCTGTGGGAGGTGCGCATCAACCCGGCCGGCCGGCCCCGGTTCGCGGCCCTGGTGGCCGAGATCCTCTGCACGCCGATCGAGTGGTCGATCCTGGCCGAACTCCCCTTCATCGGGGTGCCGGGCGCGTCCAGGCTCTGGATCGGCGCCAACATCAGGAACGCACAGTCGTTGCGCGACCTGAACGACGCGGGGCGCGAGGCCTTGCTGCAGAACTGCTCGACCGACCCATGGCTGGACGCCGGCGAGCTGGCCACCTGGATCCGCAGGGCGCACCTCCGGGCCCATCTGGCCTCGAGGGTGGACGACGCCGGCCTCGTCGACAGCATCGAGAGCACCCTTCACCGGCTCGCCGTCACGTCGGCCGAGGATCTCTCGGCCCACCCGCCGTGGGTGCTGTCCCGCAAGCTCGTCGACGTGGCCCCCGCCGACCTGAAGGCCCACCCCATGCTCACGCCCTCAGCGGTGGAGGTCTGGGCCCGAGCGGCCCCCTGAGCGGAGTGACTGGGCCACGTAAGAGCCGGCGCGCCGAACATCAATTCGGGTCTTGCGGACTTTCACGGTGTTTCATAACCTCGCCGTGGGCACCTGACGGATCAGGTGCACAACCGGAGCGGGCGCATGGCGACACGTGTGAAGGAATCGGGCGGCGCCACCGACGGAGCGCGGCCGGCACCGGGGAGCCTGAACGGCGACGCCCCGTCACCCGGGCCCCGACCCCGCCCCCTGCGGCGGCGCCAGAGCCTCCCCGGCACCAGGGCGGTGGCCGGCGGCCTGCTGGTGGCCGCGGCGGCGGTGGGTTTGTTCGCCGCCTACGCCCGCCTGCAGGGCGGCCCCGACCACAGCTATGCCGTGGTCCGCCACGACGTCGCCGCCGGCGCCCGGCTCCAGGAGGCCGACCTCGCCCTCGAGCCCATGGACCTGCCGCCGGCGCTCCGGGCCCGCGCCTTCCAGAAGTTGTCCGACGTGGTGGGCACGACCGTCCTGTCCCCACTCGCCGCCGGTGAGCTCGTGCAGCCCAGCGGGCTCGTGATCACCCGCGGCCCGGATTCGGCCCGCACCCTGTCGTTCCCGGTCGAGCGCAGCCATCTGGGCGCGCTCAAGCAGGGCGAGCGGGTCGACGTGCTCGCCACCTTCGGCACGGGGAACGACGCCTGGACCGGCTTCGTGCTGCGCCACGCGCTCGTGGTCGCCGTCGACCGGTCGAAGTCGTCGCTGGGCGACGCCGCCGCCCCGGTGGTGACGGTGGCCGTCGCCGACCCCGCCGAGGAGCTGGCCCTGGCCCATGCCGTGTCCCTGGGGAAGCTCACCGTGGTGGTGGCGACCGGGGCACCGACGGCCTCCGGTCCGCCACCCACCTATCGCCCGAGCCCGTCCTGATGGCCGCCGAGCGCTTCGTGGTGCTGGGCCTGGCCCACCCCCGCTCGGCGTGGTTCAGCAACCTGGCGCACTGGGCCACGTCGGGTGCGCTCCCCGCGGAGTTCGTGAAGTGCCTGTCGGCCGAGGAGGTCCGGGCCCGGTTGAGCGGGGGCCGACCGTTTTCGGCCCTGGTGGCCGACGCCAGCCTCCCCGCCGTCGACCGTGACCTGCTCGGGGCGGCGCGGGCGAGGGGCTGCTCGGTCCTCGTCGTCGACGATGGGCGGGTTCCACGCGACTGGGTTGTCCTCGGCGCCGCCGCCGTCCTCGACCCGTCGTTCGACCGCGACGACCTGCTGGGCGCGCTGGGCGCCCACGCCCGTCCCATCGCCCGGGGCGACGCGCCGGCCGGGAGCCTCGGCAACGGTTCGGCGGCCGCCGCTCCCGTCGGCTGGCGGTGCCCCGTCGCCGTGTTTACGGGGCCGGGCGGATCCGGGGTGTCCACCGCGTCGATCGCCCTGGCCCAGGCCCTCGGCGACGACGTGCGCCATGCCGGGTTGGTGTGCCTCGCCGACCTGCGCCTCCACGCCGAGCAGGCCATGCTCCACGACGCCCGCGACATCCTGCCCGGCATCCAAGAGCTGGTCGAGGCCCACCGGGCCGGCCAACCCTCGGCCGAGGAGGTCCGGGCTCAGACCTTCGCGGTGGTGGAGCGCAACTACCACCTCCTGCTCGGGCTGCGCCAGGCCCGGTTCTGGCCGGCGCTGCGGCGGCGGGCCTTCGAAGCCACGTTCGACTCGCTCCAGTGCGCCTACCGGATGGTGGTCTGCGACACCGATGCCGACCTCGAGGGTGAGGACGACGGCGGGTCGATCGACGTGGAGGAGCGCCACGTGATGTCGCGCACGGCCATGGCCCGGGCGAGTGTGGTGTTCGCCGTCGGGCGGCCGTCCATGAAGGGCGTGCACGCCCTCGTGCGGGTGCTGGCCGACCTGTTGGCGTTCGGCGTTGCGCCCGCGCGCATCGTGCCCGTCGTCAACGGCGCCCCCCGCTCGCCCCGCGCCCGCGCCGGTGTGACTGCGGCGCTGGCCGAGCTCGTCGCCCCGGCGGTGGCGCGTGCCTCGCCCGACTCGGTCGAGGGCCTGCCCGCTCCGGTCTTCCTGATCGAGCGCAAGGTCGACGGCGACCTGCACGACGGTGCCCGGCTGCCGGCCGCCCTGGGCGCCCCGCTGGCCGGCGCCTTCAGCGCGGTGGTCGAGCGGGCGGCGACGACCAGGCCGGCGGCGGGGAGGGGAAGAGCGGGGGGGGGGGGGGGCCGTCGACGGCTCCCCACAACCACCCCCCCCATGCGACATCGCGTCTAC
>JBPCJV010000233.1:0-3314 GCA_051004925.1 Acidimicrobiales bacterium
GTTGTCGAACTCCACGATTGTGCCGGCGATGGTGTCCTCGAACGACCTCTCCAGGTCGTCGAGCGCCACCTGCCGCAGCGGGACCTCACCCTCTTCGGCAGGGGCGGCGGCCGGGGCAGCGGCGGCCGCCGCCGTGGCAGGCGCCTCCGCTGGTGCCGGAGGCGGCTCAGCCGCAGGAGCCTCGGCCCTGCCTTCAGCCCGCGCAGTCTCAGCCCCGACTTCAGGTGGCGCAGCCTCGGTGGGTGCGACGACTTCGTCGGGGGCGGCGATGGCCACCGGGGAGTCGGTCGTGTCGGTCGGTGTCTGGTCGGACATGTGGTCGTCTCGTCTCTTTCGGACAGGCTCCCGCCCGAATGTGGGCATTCTCGGGAGAGCGGCGAACGCGTTCGGTTCGTTCCGCCGGGAAAATTCTACCTGCCCCATTCCCCCCGTGCCGCCGAGGCGCCCATTACCCCTTGGCGTCGGCCCAGCTCGTGCCCCAGGAGAGGTTGACCTCCAAGGGCACCGACAGGTCGCAGGCGCCCCGCATGGCGTCGACGGTGAGGGCGGCAACGGCCTCCTCCTCGTCGGGGGGCACCTCGAGGATCACCTCGTCGTGCACCTGCAGCACGAGACGGCTGCGGCGATCCGTCGCCTCCAGCGACTGGTCGAGGCGCACGAGCGCCACCTTGAAGATGTCGGCGGCCAGGCCCTGGATCCCTGCGTTCATGGCCTGGCGCTCGCCCGCCTGGCGGAGGCGGTAGTTGGAAGAGGAAAGCTCGGGGATCTGGCGGCGCCGCCCGAACAGGGTCTCGGTGTAGCCCCGGTCGCGGGCCTCGGCCACGGTCCGCTCCATGTAGGCCCGCACGCTCGGGGAGGCCACGAAATAGGCGTCGAGGGTGGCCGCCGCCTCCTCGGTGGGGATGCCGAGCCGCTGACCGAGGCCGTAGGCCTCCATGCCGTACGCCAGCCCGTACGACACCATCTTGGCCTTCGACCGCTGGCCCACGGTGACCGCCTCCGGCTCCGTGGCGAACAGCCGGGCGGCCGTCGCCCGGTGGATGTCCTGTCCCGAGGCGAAGGCCTCGATGAGCCCGGGGTCCTGAGCCAGATGGGC
This sequence comes from Acidimicrobiales bacterium, assembly GCA_051004925.1. GTDB lineage: Bacteria > Actinomycetota > Acidimicrobiia > Acidimicrobiales > AC-14 > DATAQC01. The sequence goes on from JBPCJV010000233.1 coordinate 1,097, forward strand.
GATCACCCGCAGCTCCACCTGGTTGTAGTCGGCCACCAGGAACCGGCACCCGCCGGACGGGATGAACGCCCGGCGGATGCGCCTGCCCTCGTCGGTGCGGATGGGGATGTTGTGGAGGTTGGGCCGGTCGGAGCTGAGGCGTCCCGTCCGGGCGACCGTCTGGTTGAAGCTGGCGTGGATGCGCTCGTCGGGGCCGGCCTCGGCCAGCAGGCTCTCGCCGTAGGTCGACCGCAGCTTCTCCACCTCGCGGTAGCGGAGGAGGGGCTCGATGATCGGATGCTGGCCTCGCAGCTTCTCGAGCGAGGCGGCGTCGGTGGAGAACCCCGTCTTGGTCTTCTTCTGGGGTTGGAGGCCGAGCTTGTCGAACAGGACGTGTCGGAGCTGCGGCGTGGAGTTGACCTTGAACTGCTCCCCCGCCATCTCCTGGACGCGGGCCTCCAGCTCGCGGGCCTCGGCGGCCAGTCCCTCGTTGAGCTTGCGCAGTTGGGCCACGTCGACGCGCACGCCCACCTTCTCCATGCGGGCCAGCACCCGCACCAGAGGACGCTCGACTTCGTCGTAGAGGCGACGCAGACCCCGGCTGTCGAGGACCTGGGCCAGCGTCGGGGCCAGGCGGGCCACGGCCACCGCGTGGCGGGCGGCGTCGAGGGCGGGGTCGGGCGTGGTGCCGGCCAGGTCGAGCTGGCCCGGCGGGGGGGCGTCGGGGGAGCGCACCTCCAGGCCGAGGAATCGTTGCGCGAGGTCGGCGAGGACGTACTGGGCCTCGGCCGGGTCGACGAGGTAGGCGGCGACGGCGGTGTCGACGTCGAGGGAGTGGAGGTCGAGGCCGAGACGGTCCAGGCCGCGGTTGAGCTCTTTGGCGTTGTGGGTGTTGAGGGGTGGTCCGTCCAGTCTGAGCAGTTTGGTCAGGGCCTTCTTCACCGGCTCGGTGGTCATCAGCTCCTGGCCGATCCACCATCCTGTTTCGCCACCGGGGGACGGGTCCTGTCCCTCAGGGCTCCCCCGTCCGCCTATTGCCAAACCCCTTATCGGGCTTCGGCCTTCTTCGCCCTCCCATGACGCCACTGCGCTGTATGGGCCGTCGATGGTCTCCAGGAACTCCGCTGCTTCCTCTGCGGTGCTCAGGTGGACCGTCTCGACCTCTAGGGGGGGTTGGGAGGGAAAACCTGACTGTGCGCTCGTAATCCCTTCTGTTGCTTCGAGGAGGCGGTCGTGGAGGGTGCGGAATTCCAGGAATGCGAAGAGGGTGCGCACCTCGTCGGGGTCCCAGGAGCCCATCTTCAGGGCGTCGAGGTCGACGTCGAGGTCGAGGTCGCGGACCAGGGGGGTGGCCAGGGCGTTGGACCGGACCTGGGACTCGGCCAGGGTCAGGTTCTCGCGCAGCCTGGGGGTGCACTCATCGACGTGGGCGAACACGGCGTCGAGGTCGCCCCACTTGTTGATCAGGCGCGCAGCCGTCTTCTCCCCCACCCCGGGCACGCCGGGGAGGTTGTCGGAGGGGTCGCCCCGCAGGGCGGCATACAGGGGGTACAGGGTGGGCTTCACGCCCGTTCGCTCCTCGATGCCCGCCTCGTCGTAGAGGACGTAGTCGCTCACCCCCCGCCGGTTGTAGAGCACCTTGACGTGGGGGTCCTCGACGAGCTGGTAGGCATCGCGGTCGCCGGTGACCACGATCACGTCATCACCCCGGTCGCGTCCCTCGGTGGCCAGGGTGGCGATCACGTCGTCGGCCTCGAAGCCGGGGGCCTCGACGATGGGGATGTGCAAGGTCTCCACCACCTGGCGGACCAGGCCCATCTGCTGGCGGAGGATGTCGGGAGCGGCGGCCCGCCCCGCCTTGTAGTCGGGGACCAGCTTGTGGCGGAACGTGGGCTCGGGGCGGTCGAAGGCCACGGCGATCACATCGGGCTTGTGGTCCTTCAGCAGGTTGATGAGCATCGAGGTGAACCCGAAGACGGCGTTGGTGACCTGGCCCGAGGCCGTGGCCAGGTCGGTGGGCAGGGCGAAGAACGCCCGGTAGGCGAGCGAGTTGCCGTCGAGGAGCATGACCACGGCCATCGGGCAGATGGTACGGCGGGGGTAGGCTGCGCACGCACTCCGCCTCCGTCTGACGACCAGGGAGACGCCGATCCATGACCCCCGCCCCCGCCAAGGTCGCCGCAGAGCCGGCCGTCGCCGCTTCCGCCCCGAACACCCTCGCCATCGACATCGGCGGCAC
>JBPCJV010000234.1:0-5184 GCA_051004925.1 Acidimicrobiales bacterium
AGGAAGGCGTCCACGTCGAGCAGTCGCCCGTTGTAGTGGTTGACGTACCCGGGGGCGAAGGCCTCGGCGTGCAGGGCGACGTCGCCCTTGTTGATCCCGTCCTCGTACGCGATGCGGATGACTTCCATGTTCTGCCCGGGGCTGGCCATGTTCCGCCTCCTTGCTCAGGGGTGCATGTGGGCGCCGACACTACCGGCCGGCATCGGCCGGCGCAGGTGCCGGTCATCGGCGGCCGCGGGGATAGCCTCGAACGAATGACCGCGACGGTTCGGTTCGTGATCGTGGGTGGGGGCCCGGCCGGCAACCTGGCGGCCACGACCGCCGCACGCCTGGGAGCCGAGGTGACGCTCATCGAGCGCGACGTCATCGGCGGCGCCGCCCACCTCTGGGACTGCATCCCGTCGAAGGCCATGATCGCGACCGGCGGAGCGATCTCCTTCGCCCGGCGATCGGCGGGGATGGGCCTGGCGCGGGGCGAGGCCGAGATCGACTTCGGCGCCCTGAAGCAGCGCATCACCGGTATCGAGGACCACCTCAACGAGTCGGTGGTCGAGCTCCTGTCCAGCCAGGGCGTGCGCATGGTGCGGGGCACGGGCCGAATCGCCGGTCCCCACGAGGTTGTCGTCGACACCGGAGTGGGAACCGAGGAACTGCACGCCGACGCCATCCTCGTGTGCACCGGCACCCGCCCCCGGGTGCCCGACTGGTGCCGGCCCGACGGCGACCGAGTGCTCACGACCCGCCACGCCTACCCGCCGCCGATGCTGCCCCGGCACCTGGTGGTGATCGGCTCGGGGGTCACGGGCGTGGAGTTCGTGCACATGTTCCGCTCCTTCGGGTGCGCGGTCACGCTCATCGTCAGCCGCCAACAGGTGCTTCCCGACAAAGACGCCGAGGTGGCCGCCGCCCTCGAGGACGACTTCCTGCGCCGCGACATCTCACTTCTCAAGGGGGCCCGGGCCGTGGCCATCGACCGCGACGGCGACGACGTGGTCGTGCGCTGTCACGACGGGCGGTCGGTGGCCGGCAGCCATGCCCTGCTGGCCATCGGTTCGGTCCCCAACTCCGAGGACCTCGGTCTCGAGAATGCCGGGGTGGAGCTCGACGCCGCGGGATTCGTTCCCGTCAACCACCACTGCCAGACGGTCGTCCCCCACATCTACGCGGCCGGCGACCTCTCGGGGAAGCTGCCGCTCTCGTCGGTGGCGGCCATGCAGGGCCGCAAGCTGGCCGAGCACGTGATGGGACTGCACACCCGCCAGCACCGCCACCTCGACTACGACAAGGCGGCCCAGGCCATCTTCACCGAACCCGAGATCGCCGAGGTGGGTGTGGCCGAGGCCGAGGCCTTCGCCAGCGGGCGCAAGATCCGGGTGACGAAGGTGCCGTTCTCGGCCAGCGCCAAGGCCCTCATCAACGACGACCCGCGCGGCTTCGTGAAGATCCTGTCCGACCCGGCCACCGGTGTGGTGCTGGGCGGCTCCATCGTGGGACGCCACGCCGCCGAGCTGATCTCGGTGATCGCCCTGGCCGTCAACGCCCACCTGAAGGTGATCGACATCGTCGACAGCCTCCTCGCCCACCCCACCCTGGCCGAGGCATTGGCCGAGGCCGCCGATTAGCCCCTCAGCAGGTCGGTGGAGAGTCCCGGCACTCATCACCGGACTGGCGGTCGTCGCGTGCGTGGTGCTGGAGGTGCGGTTCAACCACATGGGCGGCATCCTCGTCGGCCGCTACTCGATGCTCGCCGTCCTCGGTGCCTGGTGGGTGGCGTTCGCGGTGGCCGCCTGGGCAGTGCTCCGGCTCCCCCGGCGCATGGCCGTGACCGTCGTGCTCGCCGGCGCCGTGCTGTTCAACGTGGCCGCCCTCACCCAGGGGCCGCAGACCTCCGACGACCTGTACCGCTACACCTGGGACGGAAAGGTGGCGGCCGAGGGCATCGACCCCTACCGGTACCCACCCGACGACCCCCGTCTCGTCGCCCTGCGCGACCCCTGGCTGTGGCCCGACGCCGCCGGGTGCGCGTCGTTGGACAGGCCCGCGGGGTGCACCCGGATGAACCGGCCCTCGGCGCGGACGATCTACCCCCCGGTCGCCCAGGTGTGGTTCCGGGGTCTCTATGAGGTGCTGCCCGACGGCTCCCGGCACAAGGGGCTCCAGGTGGTGCACGGCCTGGTGGGCCTGGGCCTGACCGTGCTGCTCATGGCCGTGGTCGCCAACCTGGGCCGCAACCCCGCCGTCGCCGTGCTGTGGGCCTGGTCGCCTCTCGCCGTGGCCGAGACGGTGATGGACGCCCACGTCGACGTGCTGGCCCTCGTGGCCGTGGCCGGCGCCCTCTGGGCCCTCGAGCGAAGACGGCCGGCCCTGGGGGGCGGCCTCCTGGGCGTTGCCGTCGCCATCAAGCTCATCCCCGGCGTGCTCCTTCCCGCCGGCCTGCGCAACAAGCCGGTGAGGGTGCTGGCCGCCGCAGGTGGCGTGGTGGGCCTCTCGTATCTCCCCCACGTGCTCGCCGTGGGACCGAAGGTGCTCGGGTACCTGCCCGGCTACCTCCAGGAGGAGGGCTACTCGAAGGGCGGGCGCTTCGTGCTGCTCGGCCTCGTGGGCCTGCGCGGCACCGTGGCCAAGGTGGTGGCGGTGGCCCTGCTCGCCGCCGCGGCGGGCCTGGTGGCCCTGCGCCGGGAGCCGCCCTCGGTGATCACCCGGTCCCGGTGGATGCTCCTTGCCGTGTTCCTGGTCGTTACCCCCGTGCAGCCCTGGTACGCCGGGCTGCTGGTGGTGGTGGCCGTCCTCGACGGAGCGTGGGAGCTGCTGGCGGTGGCTGCCGCCGCCTACCCGCTCTACTTCGCGACCATCCTCGACAGCGCCTCGGTCGGGCTGGTGGGCCGGGCCTCCTACGGGATCGCCGCCCTGGTCGTGCTGGGCGCCTTCGTCTGGCGCCGGTCGCACCCCGCGACCGCTCCTGTCCTGGTGAACCCGGCCCGGGACGCGTGACGGGTGGCCACCCGGAGGTGGCCGCCCGTGCGACACCCGACGACGGCCGGCTCGTCGTTGAACCGGCCGTCGGGAATTGGAGGGTTAGGAGGGGGCGGGGGTTCCCGTGGCCGTCACGTGCACGACCCCGAGGACGATGCCCTGCTCGAAGATGGAGACACCGAAGAACTCGTTCATGGCGTCGGCGCCGACCTGCGACAGCTTGGCGATGGTTCCGTCCAGCTTGGTGTTGCCGTCGGCGTCCTTGGTCACCTGGACGTTGGTGCCGTCGAGGTCGAGGATCGGGGCTGCGTCACCGCCGCCGACCGTGGCCGTGAGGGTGGAGTCACCGGGGTTCACGACGAAGTCGGTGAGGCTGAGCGTCTTGCCGGCGGCGGTGAAGGTCAGGCCTCCGCTGTGGCTGAAGGCTCCCCGGATGTAGCTGGGGTCGGTGGACGGGAAGACGGCCACGTAGCCCTGGGTGATGGGGAAGGTCGCCGAGGTGACGCCACCGCTGGCCGCCACCGTGGCGGGAGCGACGGGAGCCGGCGTGACCTTGTTGTCGGCCAGCACCTTGAGCGTCCCGGCGTCGAGGTCGACGCTGGTGTTCACGCCCTTCAGGGTGAGGAACTCGGCCGTGGGGATGCCCATGGGGCCCGACGTTCCGGTGGCGACGATGTGCACCACGCCGAGGGGGATGCCCTTGCTGAAGATGTCGACGCCGAAGTACTCGTTCATGGCGTCGGCGCCGACCTGGGACAGCTTGGCCACCGTGCCGTCGAGCTTGGTGTTGCCGTCGGCGTCCTGGGTGATCTTGAGGTTGGTGCCGTCGAGGTCCAGGATCGGGGCGGCATCGCCGCCGGCGACGGTGGCCGTCAGGGTGGAGTCACCCGGGTTGACCATGAAGTCGGTGAGGTCGAGGGACTTGCCCGCGGCGGTGAACTTCAGGCCCCCGCTGTGGCTCACCAGGCCCCGCACGTAGTCCGGCGTGGTCGTGGGGTACACGCCGACGTAGCCCTGGGTGATGGGGAACGACGCGCTGGTCACGCCGCCGTTGGTCGCCACCGTGGCCGGGGCGATGGGTGTGGGTGTGACCTTGTTGTCGGCCAGCACCTTCAGCGTGCCGGCGTCGAGGTCGACGCTCGTGCTGACGCCCTTGAGCGTCCGGAACTCGGCCTGCATGCCTGATGCCGCGGTCTTCGACGTGACGTCGGTGCCCGACGTCGTGTCGCTCGACGACCCACAGGCCGCCAGGGCCAGGGCCGACGCTGCCACGACGGCCAACGCCACCTTGGGGCGGCGCAGGCTGCGGAATGTCTTCATGTCATTTCTCCTTACTCGGTTTGAACGGTCTGCCTACGCGCCGCCCTGCGCACCAATGCACTAGAGTCGCGGCGGGCGATCGCATGTGGTTCGACGCCGACCCCAGTGGTGGATGACGAGTGTGGTTGGCTACGCTGCGCGCGTATGCCCGTCCCGCCCGACGTCATCGCCTTCGACGACGTGCCCACGCTGTTCTCGCTGGCCTCGCTCGAACCACTTCTGGCCGACGCGGGTGCCACGTCGCCGGCGGCCGACGCGTGGTTGCGGCGCGTCCTGGCCGACGGCTTCGCCCTGACCGCAGCCGGCGACTACAAGAGCTTCTCCGACCTGGCGGGGGCAACCCTGGCGGAGATGCTGCCCGACGCCTGCGACGAGGCCCGGCAGGCGGTGCTGGACGGCTTGGCCGAGCTCGAGCCTTACGTCGACAGTGCCCCGGCCATGGCCCGGGGCATGCAGGGCGCCGGGGTCATCGTGGTCACCAACGACTCGCTGGCGGGCACGCGCCTGTTGCTCGAGCGGAGCGGGCTCGATGCGTTCTGCCAGGACGTGGTGTCGGCCGAGCAGGTACAGGCCTGGAGGCCGGCGCCCGCCCCCTACCTCGACGCCGCCTCGGTGGCCGACGTCGCCGGTCCCCGCCTGGCGTTGGTGAGTGCGCACCCGTGGGACGTGCACGGGGCCCGCCGGGCGCGGCTCGTCACCGGCTGGTGCAACCGCGACGGACGCACGTTCCCGTCCAGCTTCGAGCCGGCCGACGTCGAGGGCCCGGAGCTCCTGTCGGTCGTCGAGGCGCTGTTGAGCCTCTGAGTGTTGCCGGCGGGGCCGTACCCCACCGGCGTCGGCTCAGCGCTTGGCGGTGCGCTTGGCGGTGCGCTTCGCGGGTGCCTTCTTGGC
>JBPCJV010000235.1:0-8656 GCA_051004925.1 Acidimicrobiales bacterium
CCCTCACCGACGACATGATCGAGCTGTTCGCAGCCGAGGTCGGTGCCGACGTCCTGCTGGTCGAGCCCGGCCAGGAGCAGGAGGTGGAGCTGCAGGCCATGCTCGGCGAGGCCGTCGACGACGACGACGACCTGCGTCCGCGGCCGCCGGTGATCACCGTGATGGGCCACGTCGACCACGGCAAGACGCTGCTCCTCGACCGCATCCGGGAGGCCAACGTGGTGGCCGGCGGGGCCGGCGGCATCACCCAGCACATCGGCGCCTACCAGACGGAGAAGGACGGTCGCCTGATCACCTTCCTCGACACTCCCGGCCACGAGGCCTTCACGGCCATGCGGGCCCGGGGGGCCGACGCCACCGACATCGTGGTCCTCCTGGTCGCCGCCGACGACGGCGTGATGCCACAGACGATCGAGGCCATCAACCACGCCAAGGCGGCCGACGTCCCGATCGTCGTCGCCATCAACAAGGTCGACCGCGACAACGCCGACCCCACCAGGGTGCGCCAGCAGCTCTCCGACGAGGGCCTGGTTCCCGAGGAGTGGGGCGGCGACACGATCATGGTGGAGGTCAGCGCCCTGCAGAACCTGGGCGTCGACGACGTGCTGTCGCAGCTTCTCGTGGTGGCCGACGTCGAAGAGCTCGTGGCCAACCCCGAGACCCGCGCCCAGGGCGTGGTGCTGGAGGCCAACCTCGACGTGGGCCGTGGCCCGGTGGCCACCGTGCTCGTGCAGCGGGGCACCCTCCGGGTGGGCGACCCCATGGTCGCCGGCGCGGCCTGGGGCCGGGTCCGGGCCCTCATCGACGACAAGGGCGACCCCATCAAAGAAGCCCCCCCGTCCACGCCCGTCCAGGTGCTCGGGCTCGACATCGTGCCCAGCGCGGGCGACGAATTCCGCGTGGCGCCCGACGACAAGACGGCCCGCGTCGTGGCCGAGCTGCGCGCCCAGCGCTTCCGGTCGCGCGACCTGCGGCCGCTGGCGGCCACCGGGATCGGCGTCACCGGGGTCCGCCCCGAGGACATCTTCGAGCAGATCCAGCGGGGCGAGACGGCCACCCCGAACCTCATCCTCAAGGCCGACGTCCACGGGTCGCTCGAGGCGCTCACCGAGAGCCTGCGCAAGCTCGAGCGCGACGAGGTGCGACTCTCGTTCGTGCACCGGGCCGTCGGCGGGATCACCGAGAACGACGTGCAGCTGGCCTCGGCCTCCAACGCCACCATCTTCGGCTTCAACGTCCGCCCCGACCGCAAGGCCCGGGAGCTGGCCGAGACGTCCGACGTCGACATCCGCACCTACCAGATCATCTACCAGGTGCTCGAGGACGTGGAGAAGGCCATGGTGGGCCTGCTCGCTCCCGAGTTCGAGGAAGTGGTCACCGGCGAGGCTGAGGTGCGGGAGGTGTTCCGCGTCCCCCGGGTGGGTGCAGTGGCCGGTTGCCAGGTGCGCCACGGCGTCATCACCCGCGGCTCCAAGGTGCGGTTCCTCCGCGAGGGCGTCGTCATCTGGACCGGCACCATCACGTCGCTGAAGCGCTTCAAGGACGACGTGCGCGAGGTGGCCACCGGCTTCGAGTGCGGCATCGGACTCTCCGACTTCCAGGACCTGAAGCCCGGCGACATCATCGAGACCTACGAGGAGCGGGAGATCCCCCGCTCCTGAGGGTCCGAACCACCCTGACCACCCCCCGACAGCCGCGTCTGCACGCCGCCGTCGTGCGGTTCGAGGTGCACATCCCCCAGAGTCGGTCCCTCAAGGAGAAGCGGGCCGCGGTCAAGCCGGTCGTCGAGGGCATCCGCCAGCGCTTCTCCCTCTCGGTGGCCGAGGTGGGCTACCAGGACAAGTGGCAGCGGGCGCTGATCGGTGTCGCCGTGGTGTCCGGCTCTCACGCCCAGGCCGCCCAGGTGGTCGACACGCTGGAGCGCTGGGTCTGGAGCCGACCCGACATCGAGGTCGCCGGTTTCACCTGCCACTGGTCGACCTGGGACTCCGAGGAGTAGACACACGCCATGCCGAGCAGGGGATGGTCGCGCCTCGACCGGGTCAACGAGGCACTCCGGGAGGTCCTGGCCGAGGAGCTCGCCCTCATCGACGATGACCGCCTGCAGCTGGTCACGGTCACGGGTGTGGCTGCCGATCCCGACCTGCGCCGGGCCAAGGTGTGGTTCTCGGCCCTGTCTGTCCACCCCGCGGAGCCGGTCGAGGAGGTGCTGGGGGGACACCGCAGGCGGCTGCAGGCCGCGATTGGCGCGCAACTCAGATTGAAGCGCACCCCGGAACTCACCTTTCAGCCTGACCCTGCTATAGCCGTTGGTACTAGAGTGGAGGACATCATCCGTGGCTTCGATGCACTCGATTCTGGGGAATCGGGCACGGGTGATGCCGCTGCGCCGGGAAGCTCGCCCGGGCAGGGAGGGGAACCGAGATGAGCAAGCTGACCCAACCTGGGCGGGCGGCTGCGACCGATGCCCGGACGCGGGACGGGGACGACGCCCTCGACCGCGCCGCCGAGGCCATCCTGTCGGCCGGCTCGCTCGCCCTGGCCTGCCACCAGGTTCCCGACGGCGATGCCCTGGGGTCGATGCTCGCCCTCCACCGCCTGAGCCTGGCCGCCGGTGTGCCGTCGGTGGCGTCGTGGCCCGAGCCCTTCGTGGCCGGCGCCCACTACTCGTTCATCCCCGGACTCGACCTGGCCACCGACCCTTCCCGTTTCCCGGCCACCCCCGAGGTCATGATCACCTTCGACTGCGGATCGCTGGCCCGCCTCGGTGGGCTGGCCACCGCCGCCCGGGCCGCCGAGACCCTGATCGTGATCGACCACCACCTGACCAACGAGGGCTACGGCACAATCGACCTCATCGACCCCGACGCGGCGGCGTCGGCGGTGATCGTCCGCCGGCTGCTCGCCCGGCTGGGCTGGGAGCTCGACCGCGACGCCGCCATCTGCCTCTACACCGGACTCGTGTGCGACACCGGCCGCTTCCAGTACGACAACACCACCCCGGAGGTGTTCACGCTGGCCGCCGAGCTGGCCGGGTTCGGCCTGCCCATCGCCGCCATCAGCCGCCAGCTCTTCGAGGAGCACCGCCTCGCCTACCTGCGCCTGGTGGCCTCGGCCCTGGGGCGGGCGGAGCTCGACGCCGGGCGGCGGTTCGTGGCCACGTGGGTCACCGCCGACGACCTGGTGTCCAACGGTGTCGCCCTGGAGGAGACCGAGGGCCTCATCGACCTGGTGCGCCGCACGTCGGAGGCCGACGTCTCCTGTGTGCTCAAAGAGGCTCCCGACGGCACCCGCGTGTCGTTGCGTGCCGTCTCCGACGTCGACGTGGGCGCCATCGCCACCACCTTCGGCGGCGGAGGTCACAAGGCGGCGGCCGGGTTCAACTCCGACAAGCCCGTTCTCGAGGTCCTCGACGCCATCCGGGCCGCGATTCCCCGCAGGTAGGAACCCCTACTGTTCTGGCGTGCGAATCGCGCCGACAGCCCCCGCGATCCACACGCCAGAACGGGAATGAGCAAGGCGCGGCCGGCCAACCATCACGGGCTGGTGGTGGTCGACAAGCCGGCGGGCATGACCTCGCACGACGTGGTGGGCCGCTGCCGGCGGGTGTTCGGCCAGCGCCAGGTCGGCCACGGGGGCACCCTCGACCCCTCGGCGACCGGCGTCCTGCTCGTGGGCCTGGGCGCCGCCACCCGGCTGTTGCGCTTCGTGGCCGTCCTCACCAAGTCCTACGAGGCCGAGGTCGTGCTGGGCGTGGAGACGTCGACGCTCGACGCCGACGGCGAGACGGTGGCGACCCACGACATGTCGGGCGTCACCGTCGAGGCGGTGCGGGCGGCCACGGTCGGGCTGGTGGGGGAGATCGACCAGGTCCCTCCGATGGTGTCGGCGGTGCGGGTGGGCGGCCGGCGCCTGTACGAGCTGGCGCGTGAGGGCGCGGAGGTGGAGCGGGCCGGCCGGCGCGTGGTCGTGCACCGCTTCGACGTGGAGCCCGGTGCCGCCACCCCGCCCAGCGGGCCGCTCGGGCCTGGGCCGAGCGTGTTCCGGGTGTCCGTCGACTGTTCGTCGGGCACCTACGTGCGCTCGCTGGCCGCCGACCTCGGGTCGGCGCTGGGTGGAGGCGCCCATCTGCGGGCGCTGCGCCGCACGGCGGTGGGGCCGTTCACCCTGGCGCGGGCGACCCCGCTCGACGCCGTCAGCCCCGACGCGGTGATGACGCCGGCGGAGGCCGTCGGCCACATGCCCCGCGTGGTGGTGGACACCTCCACGGCGGCGGCGGTGAGCCACGGCGCGGTGCTGCAACGCGACAGCGTGGCGATGGCCGGCGAGGGCCCATGGGCGGTGGTCGACGACGAGGGCACCCTCCTCGCCGTCTACGAGAGCCGGCCCGGCGCGACGGCCAAGCCCTCGGTGGTGCTGGCGGGCCGGTAGGTTCGGCCTATGGAGGTGCACACCGACCCGGCCGACGTGCCCGAGCTGGCCACCGGCTCGGCCCTCACCATCGGCGCCTTCGACGGTGTGCATCGCGGGCACCAGGCCGTGCTGGGCGAGCTCCGGCGCCTGGCCGACGACCGGGGGCTGCCGACGGCGGTCGTCACCTTCGACCGCCACCCGGCGCGCGTGGTCCGGCCCGAATCGGCTCCTCTTCTGCTCACCGACCTCGACCAGAAGCTCGAGGTGCTCGACGGCACGGGACTCGTCGACTGGACCATCGTCGTGTCCTTCGACGCCACCCGGGCGACGGAGGAGGCGGCCGACTTCGTGGGCCGGCTGCTGGTGGGCACCCTCGGTGCCCGCCTGGTGGTGGTGGGGGAGGAATTCCACTTCGGACGGGGCCGGAAGGGCAATGTTGCCCTGCTGCGGGCCCTCGGGGCCGACCTCGGCTTCGACGTCGTCGGCCTGGGCCTGATCGCCACAACCGGTTCCGGTGGCTCCGTGACGGTGTCGTCGACGGCTGTGCGTCGCCTGTTGGCCGCGGGTGACGTGGCCGGGGCCGCGACCCTGCTCGGTCGCGCCTACGAGGTGCGGGGCACCGTCGTGCACGGCGACCACCGCGGACGTGAGCTGGGCTATCCGACCGCCAACCTGGCCGTGCCCCCCGAGATCCTGCTCCCGGGCGACGGCATCTACGCCGGCTGGTACGTCGACGACGCGGGTCGGGCGCGCGCCGCGGCCATCTCCGTCGGGCGCCGGCTCACTTTCCACGATGACGCCGAGTCTCCGGTGATCGAGGCCCACCTGATGGACTTCGACGGCGACCTCTACGGCCGGCCCGCCGGCGTCCGCTTCGTGAGCCGCCTGAGGGGTGACGCCCGGTTCGACTCGGCCGACGCCCTGGTGGCCCAGATGGCCATCGACGTCGAGGACGCCCGCCGATCCCTGGTGTAGAGGCGAATGCGGGGGATACTGGCTCCTGCATGGGGCTCTACCGCGAAGAGGCACTGGTGCTGCGCACCATGCGCCTGGGCGAGGCCGACCGCATCGTCACCCTCCTCACCCGCGGCCGGGGCAAGGTCCGGGCGGTGGCCAAGGGGGTGCGCAAGACCAAGAGCCGGTTCGGCGCGCGCCTCGAGCCGCTCGGGCACGTGGCCCTGCTGCTCTACGAGGGCCGAGAGCTCGACATCGTCACCCAGGTGGAGTCGATCGAGCACTTCCGAGCGATCCGTGAGGACCTCGACCGCCTGTCCAAGGCCCACGCCCTGCTCGAGGTGGCCGACCAGGTCGCGCAGGAGCGTCACGCCAACGTCGGCCTCTACCGGATGCTGGTCGGAGCCCTCCGCGCCCTGGCCGTGCACGACTCGCCGCTGCTCGTGCCCGCGTTCTTCCTGAAGGTCCTGGCCGGCGAAGGTGCGTCGCCCGTGCTCGACGGCTGTGCCGGCTGTGGCCTCGCCGGCCCGGCGTTGCCGGGCCCGAGCGGCCCCCTGAGCGGGAGCCAGGGCCCGAGCGGCCCCCTGAGCGGGAAGCTGGCCTTCGACCTCGTGGAGGGCGGGGTGCTGTGCCCGGACTGCGCCCGCCGCACGTCGGCGCCGGCCATCTCCCCCGAGGCCCTCGAGCTGATCCGCCGGGTGCTCACCGGTGACCTGGCCGGGGCGCTCAACGCGGGCGACGGTTCCGCCGCCGCCGAGGTCGACCGCCTGATCACCCGGTCACTCGAGCACCACCTCGAACGCCGGCTCCGGTCCGTGACCGTCCTGAATCGTTGGTAACGCCCGCATCGCCGGTGAGCTCGCAGCCACCGTCGCCCACGGGGTGGCCGAGGTTCGTGCTGGGGCCCCGCCTGTGGTGGCAGGAGGTGATCGTCCTGTTCCTCGTGTACCAGCTCTTCGGTCGCTTCCGGGGATCCCTGCCCGCGCCGGAGGTCTCCCCGTTCGACCACGCCTACCAGCTGATACGGGTGCAGGAGGCCATGGGCATCTTCGTGGAAGCCACCGTCCAGCAGTGGTTCCTGCCCTCCCACCTGACCATCCAGTTCTTCGACATCTACTACGGCACCGTCCACTTCATCGTCCCTCCCGTCGTCCTCGTCCTGCTGTGGAAACGCGACCGGGCCCGCTACACGACGATGCGCAACGCCGCCGGGTTCATGCTCGTGCTGGCCTTCGCCGGCTTCGCCCTGTGGCCGCTGGCTCCGCCGAGGCTGCTGCCGCCGTCGTACGAGTTCGTCGACACCGCGGCCACGATCGGCGGGATGGGCGCGCTCGACCGGGGCAACCTCAAGGACGACAACGAGGTGGCGGCCATGCCCAGCCTCCACATCGGGTGGTCGGCGTGGTGCACCCTGGCCGTACTGCCGGTCCTGAAGCGCCGCTGGACCAAGGTGGCGATCTTCGCCTACCCCTTCGTCACCCTGCTGGCCGTGGTGGTGACCGCCAACCACTACCTGCTCGACGGGGTCGGCGGCCTGGTCGTGCTCGCCGGCGGCCTCGGGCTCGAGTCGCTGCGCGTGCGGATCAAGCAGGCCCGGAAGCGCCGCTCGGGTCCCTCACTCGACGAACCGGGTCTCGAAGCGGAACACCTGTGGGTCTCGCCGGTCGACGGTGGCCTTCACCCATGACACCTCGGGGGTGCCGAACGTCTCCAGTCTGACCAGGTTGGGCACCGGCGCGCCGCTGGGTTCGAGCATGGGATGGTCGAGGCGATAGCGGTGGCTGTCGCCGTGGACCAGCGCCACGGGGCGGCCGAAGGCCATCGTCTCGGTCCGAAGCGCGTCGACGAACGAGTCGAGGCCCTCGACCCCCTGCAACGCCCGGTCGGCCGGAGTCACCAGCTCGAAGAAGGGGTCGGCCTGCACGATGACCATCACGCCCGCCGCGTCCGTTCGCCGGGCCAGGTCGAACGAGTCGCGCAGCCACTCCCGGTTGGCGGCGTCGCGCTCGGCGTACTCGGCGGGGTTGGCCAGGTTGTTGTTGCTGCCGACCACGTGCACTCCCACGAACACCACCCCGCCCATCTGCCACCTGGTGTTCTCCGGGTAGGAGCCACCCTCAGGACCGGGGCCCTGATGCTCCAGGGGCATCGTGCGCCGCCCGAAGCTGTCCGGGGAGGCGAACATGACCCGGCGGAGATGGTCGAGGCGCTCGAGGCCGACGTCGCGACCCTCGTTGCGGCAGTCGGTCCACTCGTTGTCGCCGGGCACGTACACGGCGGGCGCGTCGAGTTGGCTGAAGCGCTCGATGGCCTGGGTGTACACCCGGTCCTCGCACGGGCCGCCGCCCTTGATGTCGCCGTCGAAGACGGAGAAGTCGAGGTTGGCGGCGTTCATGTCGGCGATGGTCCGGGCTACCCGCGCGGTTTCCTCGGCGGTGTAGGGGATGTCGCCCCAGAGGCCGACGGTGACCGGCCGCTCGCCATTCACACCCGGCTCGGGGCCCGGGGAGTCGCCGTCGCGCCCGGCGACCACCAGCGCGGCGGTCAGTGTCGCCACGAGGACAGCGACGGCCAGGACGGCGATACCCGTGAGTGCCCGGTTACGCACGGTCGCAGCCTCGCGTACGCTCGCCGCCATGGCCGACCGCACCGAACAGGTGGTGAACCTCGCCAAGCGGCGCGGGTTCGTCTTCCCATCCAGTGAGATCTACGGCGGCTTCCGCTCCACCTGGGACTACGGGCCCCTCGGGGTGCTGCTCAAGCGCAACGTCATGGAAGCCTGGTGGCGGGCGATGGTGCAGGAGCGCGACGACATCGTGGGCCTCGACGCCGCCGTCCTCATGGCGCCCCGCGTCTGGGAGGCGTCGGGGCACCTGGCCACCTTCTCCGACCCCCTCGTTGACTGCCGCAACTGCAAGGAGCGGTGGAGGGCCGACCAGCTGCACGACGCCGACGCCGACGCCGACGCCGACGCCGACGCCGACGCCGACGCCGACCGCGGCCCCGCCTGCCCGAACTGCGGGTCGCACGACCTCACCGAGGCCCGTCCCTTCCACCTGATGTTCAAGACTCACGTGGGCCCCGTCACCGACGACGGCGCCGTGGCCTACCTGCGCCCGGAGACGGCGCAGGGCATCTTCGTCAACTTCCTCAACGTCCTCCAGACCAGCCGCAAGAAGCCGCCGTTCGGCATCGCCCAGCAGGGCAAGTCGTTCCGCAACGAGATCACCCCCGGCAACTTCATCTTCCGCACCCGCGAGTTCGAGCAGATGGAGATGGAGTTCTTCGT
>JBPCJV010000236.1:0-15460 GCA_051004925.1 Acidimicrobiales bacterium
CCTCGGCGACGGCTTTGGTGCTGGTGCGCACGGCCATCGTGTAGCGCACGTCGTGGCGCCCGAGACGGGCGATGGTGTCGTTGGACCAGAACCCCGAGTCGAAACGCATGACGATCTCACCGGTCGCGCCCGCCTGGCGGACGCTGTCCACGAGCTCGTCGATGAAGCGCCGGGTGCCGCGGGCGGTGTTGGCCGAGCCCTTGCGCATGCGGGCGTGCAGCACCTCGCCGGTGGCTGCCCGGGTGGCCAGGATGGGGTGGTAGCCGAGCACCTTGGTGTAGCCGAAGGCCGCGCCCTGCTTCTGGTGGCCCCCCACCTCACAGATCGTCGAATCCACGTCGATGACGAGGCGGCCGGGTCCGGGACCCGCGCCCATGGCCCACGCCCGCCGCAGTGTCTCGCCCACGACGGCTTCGAGTTGGCGGACATGGCCGAAGGTGAACGAGCGCAGGAAGGTGCCCAGCGTGGACGGCGCCATGACCCGGAACGGCAACACCCTCTGTGTGCCTCCGGCGCGAAGCACGTCGGCGTGGTCGATGTGGCTGGCGCCGGCCACGATGGCATGCACCAGCGTCAACACCTTGCGTCCCGGCCGGGCTCCGCCCAAGCGCCCCGACAATCGAACCGTGGCGTTCACCAGCCGCTCCAGCTCGAGCCGGACCACCAGTGTCCCTATCAGCAGCAGCCCGGCGTTGGCCACCACGTTGGGCTCGTCGAAGCTCACCCGGACGCGGTCGACGGCATGCGATACTCGCCTCACTGAAGGTGCCTCCCCGAGTGGTGGACGTAGACGACGTCAAGCACCGTCATCGTTGCTGCTCAGGAGGCACTTTCCGCGGATGCGCGGCGCTCGTCAGCTCAGGTCAATCGGTGGATCGAGGATTAACCCTCACGCCCCATCACGCCGGGACCGTGAAAGTGCTGCTCAGACGGCATGCCCCGGCATCCGGGCGCACCCACCGAAACCCCCGCTGTCGCGCTCCTAATCCGCGGGTTCAGGGTTCGAGTCCCTGGGGGCGCACCCAACACCAGCATCCGCGTCACGGTGATCCCGTCCGTGACAATCGCCCGGCCCCGCGAGCAAGAAGGGCCTCCGCCGCGGTCCCACCCTGGACATTCCCCCGAGCGCCAGCGAAAGACCGTCGCAGCCGCGGCCACGGTGGGGAAACCCAGGGCGGGTTGCCGTTCGCCGGCTGGGCTCGCGATGCCGGTTCGCCGGTGACATCGCCGCCCCCTCACGCTCATCGTGACCAACGGGTGACCACGGATATCAGCTCCCCCGCCATCCACCACTGCGCCAGCCGCCCCGGCGTCACCGGACGAAAGTCGAGCGGCTCGAGGATGCCTCGGGCCGCCAGAGTCTCGATGGCTCCCCGTGCCGTCGGGGCGGACACGCCGAGGAGGTCGGCCACCATCGGCGCGGTCACGACCAGGTGTTGGGGGACGACGTCGAGGAGCCGACGGGCCGTGGCGTCGGCCCGGACGTCGCACAGCAGCGTCTCCCACCGCCGGCGGAGGTCATCGACGCAGGCGACCAGGTCGACGACCTGCTCGGCTGACCGGCTGATCGCCTCGGCGACCCATCCCACCCGGCCGGCGACTTCGCCACGACGCCACCGGGTCAAGCCGGAGAGATAGCCGCCGGTGTCACGGGCGATGACCACGCTCACCGGAGGCGGCACGGCCACACCGGCACGGCGAACCAAACCCAGCCGATGAGGACCCGCCCGAGCCTGCCGTTTCCGTCGCCATAGGGGTGGATCGTCTCGAACTGAACGTGGACGACTGCGGCCACGGTGACGGGATCCAGCCGGCTCGTGTTGGCGAACCGGACAAGGTCGCGCATCAGCCGGTCGACGTGGTCAGGTGGCGGCGGGACCTCCTCGGCCATCCCAACCTTTCACAACCACAGGAGTTAGGAAAGTATAAGACCACTAGTCCTACGTAACCGAAAGGAGGACCAGGGACCGAATGAGTACTGAACTCGCCACCAGTGCCGAGACAACCCGCCTGTAGAGTGGGACCACCAGTGGGACATCAGGAGGCGTCGTGGGTCGTACGCACGTGGTTCTCTCCGACGAGGTCATGACCGCCATCGACACGCACTTAGGCGAACGTGGCCGGAGCAGGTTCCTCTAGGAGGCAGCCCGGGAGAAGCTGGAACGACACGAGCTCGAGCGGGCCCTGGCCTCAACGGCGGGAGTCGTGAAGGAGAAGGACTACCCCGAGTTCAAGGACCAGGGGTCGATCAACGAGTGGGTCCGCGCACAGCGCCGGACCGAGGAAGCGTCCTGACGGTCTACGTCCTCGACTCGACCGTGCTCATCGGGTACCTACGGGACACGCCGTCGATCGCCTCCACGCTCCGCCAACGGCTGGGCGAGGGCCACACTCTCGCCACGACCTGCGTCAACCTGGCCGAGGTTGAGCGAGGGCTGCACGCCAAGGAGCGGCGCAGGGCGGCGGCGTTCATAGGCGGCGGGCAGGAGCCGGCCCACGTCGACGGGCAAGTAATCCCGATGCTCGGCGAAGGCGAGGAGCAGATGCTCGGTACCGAGCCAGTTGGTTGGTTCAAATATTCAAATGATCTTTTGACAAGAGCGGGCATCCGTCCTATGCTGCGGTCATGGCAGATCGGCAGGCAAAAGACGCCCTGTTCGACGCGTTTGCTGAGGTGGCCAAGGCGCTGGCCAGCGGCAGGCGAGCCGAGATCGTCGATGTTCTCGCTCAGGGCGAACGCTCCGTCGACGAGGTCGCCGAGGAACTGGCCCAGTCAGTGGCCAACACGTCCCACCATCTCCGGGCCCTCGCCCGGGCAGGGCTGGTGCGCACCCGCCGGGACGGAACCCGAATCTTCTATCGCCTGGCCAGCGAACGTGTCGCCAGCCTGTGGAGCGCGATGCGCGATGTCGCGGCTGAGCACGTCGCAGGGATCGAGAGCCTGACCGATGCCTACCTCGGCAACCGCGAGGCGCTCCAGGCGATCAGTCGGGAGGAGCTGACGGCCCGGCTGCGACACGGCGACCTCGTCGTCCTCGACGTGCGCCCGGAAGTGGAGTTCCGGGCCGGCCACATCGCCGGCGCCCGATCGGTACCGATCAGCGAGCTCCGACGCAGCCTTCGGGGACTGCCCAAAGACGCTGAGGTCGTCGCCTACTGCCGCGGCCGGTACTGCGTGTACGCCGACGACGCGGTGCGTGAGCTCAACCGGCGCGGCTACGTCGCCCTGCGACTCGAGGACGGCTTCCCCGAGTGGAAGCAGGCCGGGCTCCCCGTCGCCGTCGGCCAGGGCTGAGGACGACAGCGATGGGCGCCCCCGACATCGTGGCCGTGGTCGACGAGGGACTCGGCAACAGCTCGTACCTGGTGGACCTGGGCGACGGAGCGGCCATGGTGGTCGATCCGGTGCGCGACGTCAGCCCGTACGTCGCCGAGGCGGAGCGGCGGGGCCTGCGGATCGCGATGGCAGCCGAGACGCACCTACACGCCGACTTCGTCTCCGGAAGCCGAGAGCTGTCGGCGCGGGGCACCCAGGTGGTCGCGGCTCACAGCGCCGGCCTTGGCCATCCTCATCGAGGATTGGTCCCGGGAGAGGAGATCGACCTCGGGGGTCTCAGGCTCGAGGCGCTGGCCACCCCCGGCCACACTCCCGAACACCTCGCCTACCTGCTCAGCGACGGTGACCGCCCTGTCGCTGTGTTCAGCGGCGGGTCCTTGCTCGTGGGCGCGGTGGCCCGCACCGACCTCATCAGCCCCGAGCGCACCGAGGAGCTGGCCAGGTCGTTGTGGGTCTCGATCCACGAGCGGCTGCTCGCGCTGCCCGATGACGTCACCGTCTACCCCACCCACGGCGCCGGGTCGTTCTGCTCAGTCGCCCCCGGTGCAAGGCGCGTGACCACGATCGGGCGCGAGCGATCATCCAACCCCCTGCTGGCCGCGCCGGACGAGGACACCTTTGTCGCCCTCCTCCTGGGCGGGTTCGGCACGTTCCCGCCGTACTTCCTCGAACTACGCGAGGTCAACCGGCTCGGCCCGAAGGTGTACGGAGAATGGCCCGCGCTGTCACCACTCGACGCGGGCACGGTCCCTAGCCTCATGGCTGACGGGGCTGCGGTCGTCGATGTGCGGCCGCTTGAGCAGTTCGCCGCCGGCCACGTCCCCGGCTCACTCTCGATCCCGCTGCGCCCGCAGTTCGCCAGCTGGCTGGGGTGGCTGGTCGGCCGCGACCAGACGTTGGCGTTCGTCGTCGACGACGACCAGGACCGAGCGGAGCTGGTGCGGCAGTGTCTGGCCATCGGCTACGAGCATCTGGCCGGAGAACTCCGCGGTGGCATCCAGGCGTGGAGGGCTCACGACCTGGCCTTGTCGACTGTTCGCCTGGTCAGGGCCGAGGAGACAGTCGGGACCGTGGTGGACGTCCGCCAGAGGAACGAGTTCGTCGCCGGCCACGTCCCCGGGGCGATAAGTGTGGAGCTGGGCGACACGCCCACGGGGGGCGGGTCCTTGCCGGCGGGACCGATCACCGTGATGTGCGGCCACGGTGAGCGAGCCATGAGCGCGGCGAGCATCCTGGCTGCGCAGGGGCGGACCGACGTCGCGGTGCTGGTTGGCGGGCCGGACGAGGTCGTCGCCGCCCGCCGCCAGCACCTCGCGGTCGACTAGGTGGGTGTCCGGGTCGATCCCCCGGGATTGCGGCTCGGGCTGCGGGAGAACCTGGCCCAGTTCAGCCTGCTCGGGGCCGTCAACGCCCGCGTGGGCGGCATGGTGGGCCAGGAACGGACTGTGCTGCCGCTGCTGGCCGAGCAGACCTTCGCCCTCACCGCCTTCACCGCCAGCGCCACCTTCATCGTCGCCTTCGGAGTCACCAAGGCGCTGACCAACCTGGCCACCGGAGCCCTCATCGACCGGATCGGTCGCAAGCCCGTGCTCGTGGCCGGCTGGATCATCGGGGTGCCCGTGCCGTTCCTGCTGATCTGGGCACCCTCGTGGGGGTGGGTCATCGCCGCCAACGTGTTGCTCGGGGTGAACCAGGGGATGACGTGGTCGACGACGGTCGTGATGAAGATCGACCTCGTCGGCCCCGCCCGACGGGGCACGGCCTTGGGCTTCAACGAGGCGGCCGGCTACGGCGCCGTGTCGCTCACCGCCCTGGCCACGGGCGCCATCGCCGCCCGCTATGGCCTGCGTCCCGAGCCGTTCTTCCTGGGTATCGCCTTCGCCGCCCTCGGGCTGGGCCTTTCCACCCTCTTCGTCCGGGAGACGCAGCCGTACGCACGCCTCGAAGCCACGAGGGGCGCCGTCCGGCATGACGAAAACGACAGCTTCGGGGCGATCTTCGCCCGCGCGACCTGGCGTGACCCGACCCTCGGTGCGGTCAGTCAGGCCGGGTTGGTCAACAACGCCGTGGACGGCTTGGCCTGGGGCATCCTTCCTCTCCTGTTCGCCGCCAACGGTCAGTCCGTGCAGGCGATCGGCGTGCTGGCTGCGCTGTACCCGGGCGTCTGGTGCGTGGCCCAACTGTTCACCGGCGCGTGGTCGGATCGTGTCGGTCGCAAGCCCCTCATCGTCGCCGGCATGGTGCTCCAGGGAGTTGCGCTCGCGCTCGTGGCGGCCACGACGGGATTCGCCATCTGGGCCGTGGGTGCCGTTCTGATCGGGGTGGGTACCGCGCTCGTGTATCCGACGCTCATCGCCGCTGTGGGCGACGTGGCCCACCCGGCCTGGCGGGCGACGGCCGTGGGGGTGTACCGCCTCTGGCGCGACAGCGGCTATATCGTGGGGGCTCTGCTCGGCGGTGTCGTCGCTGACGTTGTCAACCTGCGCGCGGCCGTGACCGTGGTTGCCGTGCTGAGCGTCATCTCCGGCCTCGTCGTTGCCGGCCGCATGCGGGAAACGGTGGGAACGGGCGGGAAGGGGCGGGAAGGGGGTGAGCACCATGGAGGCTGACGAGTGGAACCGACGCTACGGCGGCGCCGAGCTCATCTGGACGGCGCAGGCCAACCGGGCGTTGATGGAGGAGACCGAGGCCCTGGAACCGGGCCGTGCTCTCGACGTCGGGTGCGGCGAGGGCCGCAACGCGGTGTGGCTGGCCAGTCGGGGCTGGGCGGTCACCGGAGTGGACTTCTCCGACGTCGGCCTGGACAAGGCTCGGCGGCTCGCCGAGGCGCAGGGGGTCGATGTCGAGTGGGTGCTGGCCGATCTGCGTGCGTACGAGCCGGCACCGCAGGCCTACAACCTGGTGGTCGTGCTCTACCTGCACCTCCGGGCCGAGGACCGCCGTGCCGTGCACGCAGCGGCCGCCTCAGCCGTGCGACCGGGCGGCACCATTGTGGTCCTCGGCCACGAGTCGTCCAACCTCATCCACGGCTACGGCGGGCCGCAGGACCCCTCGCTCCTGTTCACCCCGGATGACGTGGTCGACGACCTGCACGACCTGTCGATCGTCAAGGCCGAGCGCGTCGACCGGCGGGTGCCTACCGAGTCGGGTGAACGTGTGGCCATCGACGCGCTGGTCCGTGCCGTGCGCGCGCGCTGAGCGAGAGCGGTCGTCGTCGCACCGCTGCGTCTACGCGAGGACCTTGCCCGCCGCGTACCCGACCGCCGTGGCCACGAGACCTCCGAGGAGCGACAGAACGACGTAGATCACTGCGCTGGCCGTCTGCTCCGTGCGAAACAACTCGAACGTCTCATACCCGAACGTCGAGAACGTCGTATACGCGCCGATGAACCCGACCGCAACCGCCGTCGTGGTGGATGGCGACCAGCGGGAGGCACCCGGGCCGGCGAGCACGAAGGCCAGCACGAGACAGCCGGAGATGTTGATACCCAGTGTCGCCCACGGAAACGTCCGCACCCCGACCGCAACAGCTATCCGGTAACGAACAACCGCGCCGATCGCTCCGGCGATCGCCACCAGGACAGTCGGCATGGCGTGACTCCTCTGATCGTAGGAGCCATCAGCCCACGCTGGGCGGTTGTCGGGCGAGCCCCATCGCCGCCGGCATCGTATGCGCGTGTCCACCGCGAAGACGACGCTGACTCAGCCTCCCGCCGGGGACTCCGTCCCGGCTCGGCCCAACGGGATGACGGTCGGAGGGCTGCAGCAGTCCTGTTCGCATCCCCCACGACGGCGTCGGGCGCAGGTTCGCTCTCGCGGGCCAAACCGCCGTGGTTGGCGAAAGCGGTACGCCTCCCGCCCGCACACCGTTGGCGATGACCACGACCTCGGCGAGCTCGTGGACGGCCACCACCGCGGCCAACCCGAGTACACCGGTGGCGGCCAAGGGGACGAGGACGGCGAGGATGGATCCCGAGAGCAACAGGTTCTGGCGCATGATCGTCGCGGCGCGGCGGCCGTGGCGGAACGTCTCCGGCAGGTGCCGCAGGTCGTCGCCCATGAGGGCCACCTCGGCCGTCTCGATGGCCACGTCGGTACCCATCGCCCCCATGGCGATGCCGACCGTCGCCGTGGCCAGCGCGCTGGGGCGTCGTTGATACCGTCGCCCACCATGGCCGTCGGGGACTCGGCGGCGAGGCGGTCGACGACAGCGGCCTTGTCCGCAGGAAGCAGCTCGGCGTGCACCTCGTCCACGCCGGCCCGGCCGGCCAGGGCCCGGGCCGTTCTGTCGTTGTCTCCCGTGAGCATGACCGTCGTCATCCCGAGGCCGTGCAGCGCGGCCACTGCCTCGGCGGCCTCCGGACGCAGCTCGTCGCGCACGGCGATCGCCCCCAGGGTCTCGCCGGCCTGCTCGACGAGGACGACGGTGGAGCCCTGGAACGAGTGGGCGGGCGATACGCTCGGCCAGGCGCTGGCTACGGCCCTTTCGTTCCTGGGCCTCCTCCACCATGGCCACGATGCGGGCCAGCGAATTGTCGTCGGTGGTGGCCGTGACCTCGACCTCCAGGGCGGCCCTGCCATTGATGGCGGCCGCGTACACCTCGTCGTCCGGACCCCGCTCGATGGGCACCGACTCGCCGGTGATGGCAGAGAAGTCGAGGGCGGAACGTCCCCTGCGGATGATCCCGTCGGTGGCGAGGCGATCGCCGGGCCGGACGAGGAGCCGGTCGCCCCGCCGGAGGTCTACGGCGGCGACGACGCGGGGGCCGCCGTCAACCAGCACGGTGGCCTGCGGCGGCCCCAGGTCGAGCAGGGCCCGCAAACCCCGACGGGTGCGAGCCACGGCAAAGCCCTCGAGCGCCTCGGCGATCGAGAACAGGAAGGGCCAGGGTGGCGGCCTCGGCCAACTCACCGAGGATGACGGCTCCGACGGCAGCGATGGCCATGAGCGTTCCGACGCTGAGGCGTCGCCCCACCAGGCCACGTACCGCGTCGGGTACGAAGGTCGACCCTCCCACGGCGAGGGCAGCGACGAAGCCGGCGGTAGCGACAGCGGTGGCGTCGAGAGAAGCGGCCACGAGGCCGGCCAGGAGGAATGCACCCGCCGCGCCCGCGGCGCGGATGGCGGGGACGTCGCGGATGCGGGAAGGTGCGGTGGCGACCGGGTCCCCGCCGCCGCAGCAGGCGTCGCTCACCCCGAGGCCTCCACGGCCTTCTCTTTCGCAGGGCCGTGGTCCCTGTCGGAACCGAGTCCCAACACCGCTCGCACCAAATCCCGGCCGTCGTTGGTGAGGCCGTAGATGACGAGCTTGCCTTCCCGCCGCGAGTGCACGAGGCCCTGGGCCCGGAGGGCGCGAAGGTGATGCGACACCAGGCCCGCCGCCCGCTCGCTGATCCAGCTCATGTCGCACACGCAACCCTCGCCGGCCTCCGCCAGGGCGGCGGCGAGCATCAGTCGTGTCGGATCCGCCAGGCCTCCCGCAGCACCGGCGAGCCGCTGGGCCCGGTCGGGGTCGAGTCGGTTCTTCCGGATGACCTCGGCTCGAGGGAGGTCGAGGCAGAGGAGATCGCACCGTTCGTCAGCCATGCCTTCATACTAACGTCCGTTAGCACGTTGTTGTGATTCGGTGTCGTCCACGGCGGCCGCCGGTTGCGGGTGCCGCCACGCGAGGTGGCCGCCGACGGGGGCGGCGGTTACCGGATGCACGCGGTCGCTGGTCCGAGGACGACCTGGCCTCGTATGCTTGGCCGCGTGCGCCGGCGCTGGTTCTCCCGGAAGGCGCTGTTGCTGCACCTGGCCCTGGTGATCGTCGTGTCCGGGTGCCTCATCGCCGGGTGGTGGCAGGTCAGTCGGGCGAGGTCCGGAAACCTGCTCAGCTACGGCTACGCCGTGGAGTGGCCGGTGTTCGCCGGCTTCGCAGTGGCGTTCTGGTGGCAACTCATGCGGGACCGCACGACCGACGGCCATCCCCGGACGCGGCCGCCCCGACCCGCACCACCGCCGCCAGGCGCGTCCGACCAGCCCGTACGCCGGCGAGAAGAGGAGAGCCCGGCGCTTCGCGCCTACAACGACAACCTGGTCGCGCTTTCGGCCCGGGCTCGGCCGAAGACGTGGCGGAACCCGAAGGGCCTGTCTTGAGTGGGGCCCTGCTCCGCTATCGAGTGATGGCCGACATCGTGGGGGTCCTGCTGGTGATCCTCTTCCTGGTGGGTATGCCGCTCAAGTACGGCGCGGGTCAGCCCGCCGTGGTCAGCGTGATCGCCCCCATCCACGGATTCCTCTACATCGTCTACCTCCTGGCCGCGTTCGATTTGAGCCGCAGGGCCCACCTCACCTTGTCGGAAATGCTGGCCATGGCGGCCGCCGGTCTCCTGCCCTTCCTTGCCTTCTTCGTCGAGCGGCGGATGACGCAACGAGTGGAACGACACCTGTCGCCCTAGCCCTGCGACTGTGTCCGCGCTCACCGTCGTCGTGCTGGCGAAGCACGCGATCGGGGATGCCTGTAACACGCCGGCGGCCTCCGGGAAGGACGTGGACATCAGGCGGTGGCCGGGGTTGCCGCGCGATCGAGGCGGGCACCGAGCACGCCGATCCGGTCGGTCACCTCGGTCGGGCCGTGGACCTCGATGTCGAAGCGGACCGCCACCATGGCGACGGCCGTCACCAACCACTCGATCGACTCAGCCCGCAGCCGCACCCGGCACCGGCGATCGTCGACAGGCTCGACCTGGGCGTCGGACCAGCGCACCACGTGGCGGACCTCCTCCTGCGGTGCGCCCACCACCACGACGGCCTCGTGCGCCTGGGCCATCGAACGGATCGACTGGGCAACGAAGGCGGCGGCATCGGTGGCCGGCAGTCGGCGTGGCGTGAACCGAACGGCGGCGAGGCGCGGGAGAAGGAGGCGGTCGACCCGGAACGTTCGCCAGCCGTCGCGCCGCACATCCCACGCCACCAGGTACCAGCGCCGGCCGGCGGAGACGAGCTGGTGGGGCTGCACCAGGCGGTCGGTCTGCTCGCCGTCGCGGCGCTGGTATTCGAACCTGACCTCCTCGTGGTCGCGACACGCCTGGGCCAGCACGGCAAGCGCCTCGGAGTCGACCGTCGTCGCGTCGCCGCCCCACCGGAGGGCCACCACGTTGGAATGCACCGCGTTGACCCGGCGGCGCAGACGGTCGGGCAGCACCTGTTCGAGCTTGGCCAGGGCCCGCACCGACGTGTCCTCGATGCCGTCGACGGACGCGCCTGCCGCCGCCCGCAGGCCGACAGCGATGGCCACGGCCTCGTCGTCGTCGAGGAGGAGCGGCGGCATGTGGGCGCCGGTTCCGAGCCGGTAGCCGCCCGCCACACCAGGCGTGGCGTCGACGGGATAGCCGAGCTCCCGGAGACGGTCGACGTCGCGACGCAGCGTGCGGGCGCTGACCTGTAGCCGCTCGGCCAGCTCGCCGCCGGGCCAGAACTGATGGGTTTGGAGCAACGAGAGGAGCTGGAGCGCTCGCCCTGTCGGATCGCTCACGGAACGAACCTTCCTCGCTATTGCGGTCAGTATCTGGCCGCTTTCGATCGTAGCGTTCCTCATGACCCGACGACCGGAGCGAGGACGATCGTGATGACCACACCGCGGCAACCGACATTGCTGGACCACCACGCCGACCCTCACGTAGAGCAACCACCACCTCCTCGGCGGCGGCCCGTCGGCCGCGGCGCGGCTGTGCGAACCGAGGGCCTGGTGCGCCGGTTCGGTGACTTCGTCGCCGTCGACACCGTCGACCT
The DNA here is from genome assembly GCA_051004925.1 of Acidimicrobiales bacterium. Lineage (GTDB taxonomy): Bacteria > Actinomycetota > Acidimicrobiia > Acidimicrobiales > AC-14 > DATAQC01. The sequence goes on from JBPCJV010000236.1 coordinate 11,112, forward strand.
CGCCATCGACCGGGGCGAGATCTACGGGTTCCTAGGACCCAACGGTGCCGGGAAGTCGACCACGGTGAGGGTGCTGTGCACGCTGTTGGCCCCCACGTCCGGCACGGCCACGGTCGCCGGCTTCGACGTCGGATCGGAGCCTGGAGAGGTGCGGCTGCGCATCGGAGTGGCGTTGCAGGACGCGGCGCTGGATCCCACCCAGACCGGGCGTGAGCTGCTCCGACTGCAGGGCCTGCTGTACGGCCTCCCTAGGGCGGCGATGGGGCGGCGGGTCGCCGAGCTCGGTGAGCTGATCGATCTCACCGACGCGCTCGACCGGCCGATCTCGACCTATTCGGGTGGCATGAGGCGACGGCTCGATCTGGCCGCCGCCCTCGTGCACAATCCCGAGATCCTGTTCCTCGACGAGCCCACCACCGGTCTCGACCCGGTGAGCCGGGCGAGCGTGTGGAACGAGGTGCGCCGGCTCAACGACGCGCTGGGCATGACCATCTTCCTCACCACCCAGTACCTCGAGGAGGCCGACGAGCTGTGCGGCCGGGTGGGCATCATCAACGAGGGGCGCATCGTGGCCGAAGGCACTCCCGACGCGCTAAAGCGCGCCGTCGGCGCCGACGTGATCATCGCCCGCATCGACGGCGACGCCTCCGCGTTGTCCCCCGTCATCGAGGCCCTGGCGGGCGTGCGCAGCGTCGAGGCGCACGGCAACGAGCTGGTGATCGCCACCGACAACGGGTCGTCGGCGATCAGCCCCGTCGCCGTCGCCCTCAACACCTGCGAGGTCACCGTGCGCGACCTCACGCTGCGCACCCCCACCCTCGACGACGTGTTCCTCGAGCTGACCGGGACCCACATCGAAGCCGACGCCACCACGGAGGAGACAGACCGATGATCGTGACCGATGTCGTCGCACCCACCACCGATACCGAGGCGCTGCGGGCCCGTCCCGCGGGCTTCGTCCACGACGTGGCCACGATCGCCGGCCGGGCGCTGCGCGGCGTTCCCCGCGATCTTCCGGCCGTGGTCCCTCCCGTGTTCATCGCCCTGTTCTTCTTCGTGGTGAACCTCGCCACGCTCGAGAACCTCACCCAGTCCGCCGGCGCCGACTTCGACTACAAGGCGTTCCAGATGCCCACGGCGATCCTGCTCGGCGTCACCGGCATCTCCCGGGCTCCGGCGCTGGTCCTCGACGTGCAGAACGGGTACCTCGACCGGCTCCTCATGACACCGATCAGGCGCCTGGCGATCCTGCTCGGCCACATGATCGCGGACATCACCGTGGCCATGGCCCTGACCGTGCCGATCCTCGCTCTCGGGTTCGCCATCGGCGTGCGTTTCGAGACCGGTGTACCCGGGGTTTTCGCCTTCATTGGCCTGGCCGCGCTGTGGAGCCTCGCCTTCTCCGGGTTCGGCTACGCCATCGCCCTCAAGACCGGGAATCCCGCCGCAGTGAACTCCGCGTTCCTGCTGTTCTTTCCCTTCCTCTTCCTCACCTCGTCGTACGTCCCCCGGTCAGAGCTCTCGGGCTGGCTCGACACCGTGGCCGGGCTCAATCCCGTTACCTACCTGCTCGACGGCCTACGGTCGCTCGTCAGCCAGGGCTGGTAGTGGGGCCAGCTCGGTGAAGCCGTGCTCGCCATCACCCTCGTCGCCACGCTCAGCATGTCGCTCGGCTTCGCCGCCCTACGCGGACGAACCCGACGCGGCTGACCGACGACGGGCCGCGGCCGGCTCGCGGCGCCGGTCACGGGTCGTCGATGACGTACCGGGGCCCGGCCCCGCGCTGGGCGACCTTGTCGTCCGGGTTGAGGAGCTTGCACCGCCGGAGGGACAGGCAGCCGCAACCGATGCACCCGTCGAGCCGGTCGCGCATCCTCTCCAGCATCCGGATCTGGTAGTCGATCCTCGGCCGCCACGACTTGGAGAGCCTCTCCCAGTCCTTCTCGTTCGGCGTCCGGTTCTCGGGCAGCGAGGCGAGGGCGGTGCGGATCTCCTCGAGGCTGAGGCCCACCTGTTGGGCCACCCGGATGAACGAGACCCGGCGCAGGGTGTCACGCGTGAAGCGGCGTTGACCGGCGGGTGAGCGGCTGGCGTGGATCAGGTTCTCGGCCTCGTAGTAGCGCAGCGCCGACGTCGCCACCCCGGCCCGTTCGCTCAGCGCGCCGATCGTCAGGTGGGATTCCATCAGCCCAACCCTACGCCAGGTACCCCTCAACCCTCAAGTGCACTTTAATAGCACGGCGAACAGGAGGAGCTTCCCCGCACCTCCGGCCAGAGTCCGTCAGACCATGTACTTCGACTCCAGGGCGGAGCAGACCGTCTCGGTGATCGCCTTGGTGACCAGGTAGGGGTCGCAGTTGGCGTTGGGACGGCGGTCCTCGATGTAGCCGCCCTTGTCCACCTCGACCTGCCAGGGGATGCGCACCGAGGCGCCCCGGTTCGACACGCCGTAGCTGAACTCGTTCCACGGGGCGGTCTCGTGCAGCCCGGTGAGCCGGGCCTCGATGCCGAAGCCGTACTGGTGGACGTGTTCCTCGACCTTGTCGCCCAGGGCCTCGCAGGCGGCGATGATCGGGTCGTAGTTCGTGCGCATGGCCTTGGTGGAGAAGTTGGTGTGGGCGCCGGCCCCGTTCCAGTCGCCCTTAACCGGCTTCGGGTCGAGGGTGGCCGAGATCTTGAACTCCTCGGCGGTGCGGTAGAGCAGCCAGCGGGCCATCCACAGGTGGTCGGACACGTCGAGGGGGCTGCCGGGGCCGATCTGGAACTCCCATTGTCCGGGCATGACCTCGGCGTTGATGCCCGAGATCAACAGGCCGGCGTCGAGGCAGGCCTGGAGGTGCCGTTCGACGGCGGGCCGGCCGAAGATCTCGTCGGCGCCCACGCCGCAGTAGTAGCCGCCCTGGGGAGCGGGAAACCCGCCCGGCGGAAACCCAAGCGGACGGCTGCCCTCGAAGAACGTGTACTCCTGCTCGATGCCGAACCACGGCTCCTGGGCGGCGTACTTCTCCGACACCTCCCGGAGTGCGGCCCGGGTGTTGGTGGGGTGCGGGGTCATGTCGGTGAGCAGGACCTCGCACATGACCAGCACGTTGTCGCCGCCACGGACGGGATCGGGACAGGAGAAGACCGGCTTGAGGACGCAGTCGGAGGCGTCGCCCGGTGCCTGGTTGGTGGACGAACCGTCGAAGCCCCAGATGGGCAGCTCCCCACCATCGGTCATGATCTTGGTCTTCGACCGCATCTTGGCCGTCGGCTCGGTGCCGTCGATCCAGATGTACTCCGCTTTGTAGGCCATGTGTCTCCTCCGGTTCGGCGGTCTCGGCCCCGGGAACGTCGGCCGGAACCTCGGGCCCGACCAGTGAGCCGCATCGGGGTTACCGAACCGAGTCCGCACTGTGAACGCGCCGTGAACGCCGCTACCCGTCTGGACGGTCGGGCGGGTCCGGGAGGACGAACCGGTAGCCGGTGCCGGGCACGGTGACGACCCGTGGCCGCCTCGGTCCGGTCCCCAGCTTGCGCCGGAGTTGGAGGACGTGCATCCGCAGGGACCCGGTGCCACCCCCCCGCCCACCCCAGACGTGGTCGAGGATCGCACCGTGGGTGAGCACCTTGGGAGCGTTGCGGGCCAGCACCGACAGCAGGGCGAACTCGTTCCGGGTGAACGGGGTGGTGGTTCCGGCGACGGACACCACGTGCGCGGCGGTATCGATCATCACATCGCCCACGACGAGCACCCTGTCGTCGACGACCATGGCTATGACGTGGCGATGACGTTCGGCCACCCGCAGGCGGGCCAGCAGCTCGGGCATGGAGAACGGCTTGGTCACGTAGTCGTCGGCGCCGGCGTCGAGGGCGGCGATCTTGCGCTCCTCGGTACCGTCGGCGGACAGCACGATGATCGGGTTGCCCGACAGCTGGCGGAGGCGACGACACACGTCGGTCCCGTCGAGGTCGGGAAGCCCGAGGTCGAGGATGACCACGTCGGGGACATCCACACCGGCCATGTCGAGCGCCTCCACGCCTGCGATGGCGGTGCGCACCCGGTAGCCGTGAGCATCGAGCGCGGCGGCCAGGATCTCGGCAACGGCGGGATCATCCTCGACGACGAGGACGTCGAGATCAGCCAAGAGGCAGGGTGACGGTGAAGACGGCCCCTCCGCGGGGCGCGTACACAGCAGTGTCCTGGTGCGCCTCCGTGCCGAAAGTGAACTGACGCGTCCGCCGTGCCGCAAGACCAGGCAGACGGCGACCCGCTGCCGAACCGACGTCCACCTGGTCCATCTCGGGTCACCTCACATGAGGCCGGCACGAACCGCCCGACCTCACAGGGCTTCGGAGCCGGCCTCCCC
>JBPCJV010000237.1:0-2637 GCA_051004925.1 Acidimicrobiales bacterium
GAGGAGACCATCGGTCGGGCCATCGACCTGGAGAGCCGCGCCAACCCGGGCGGCGGCGACGAGATGTTCTCGCGGGGCGCGCAACAGGCCGGCGGCGCCGTCGCGGGACTGATCTGGGGCCTCTGCCTCGGTGCCGTGTTCGCCGTGGGCTATTACGTCCTCCGGCGCCATCTGTCCACCCGCGCCGACTGGCGGGCCGCCGTCACCCTGGCCGGGATCGGCTTCGTCACCCTCAACGTGGTGCCATTCCTGAAGTACCCGGGCAACCCGCCCGGAGTGGGCGACTCCGACACCATCGGCCGCCGCACCACGCTGTACCTGCTGATGCTGGCCTGGTCGGTCGTGTCCACCGCGGGTGCGTGGCGGGCGGCCCGGTGGCTCGACAGCCGGGGCTGGCCCGACCACCTCCGGCTCCCCGCGGTCGTTGCCCTCTACGCCGCCCTCGCCGTGGTGGGCTTCGCCGCCCTACCCGGATCGCCCGACGTGGTGGGGGCGCCGGCCACCCTGGTATGGCGCTTCCGGCTGGAGAGCCTGGCCGGCACCGCCACGTTCTGGGCCGTCGCCGGCACCGTGTTCGGCTGGCTCCGCCTGTCGGCCGCGGGCCACCCGCCCTTCGCCTGGCTCAAGGGGAAGGAGACGGCCGATACACGCTGAGGCAGAAGGGCGGAATAGTCATTCCTCGGCCAGGGCCTGGTCGAAGCACGGCCGGCAGAGCGTCTCACCGTCGAGCAGGTGGAGCCGGGTCTCCATCGTGGGCTCGTTGCACCGGGTGCAGTCGACGGACGAGAAGACGCGCGCCATCGGCGGCGCGGGTGCGTCCACCTCGTGCACGTCGTACAGCTCCTCGACGGGCGTCGTCAGGATGTCCTCCGACCGCCGCTCCATCAGGGCCGTCAGGCGCTCGCTCTCGTCGCCCGAGGCCCGGCCGGAGCTGATCTTCTCGAACAGCGCCTGGCGCTCGGGATCCGGCGGGCCGAAGCCGCCCGGGCGACTGCTCACCCGGATGGCCCGGCCGTCGGAACGGCGCACGAAGGTGTAGGCGTTCTTGCCGTAGTCGCGGTGCACGAGGTTGCCCTTGCCGAAGGTGCAGCCGGTGAGGAACTGGATGGCGTCGACGCCGCACATGTCGGTCTCGACGACCGCCACCACCTCCTCGTCGACCGAGTGCGGCCCGATCTCGGCCAGGGCCACCTCCGCCGCCTTCATGCCCATGGCCAGTCCCGGGCACATGTGGCCGTGGAACTCGACGATGCGACGGGTGGTCTCCCGGTCGATCATGGCCCGACCTCCTTGGTGGACTCGTCCGAAACTACCGCCTGGCCCTGGCAGAGTACGGCCGTGGCCTCCGCCGTCATCTTCGACTTCTACGGCACCCTCGCCCGGGCCGTGTCCTGGGGTTCCCCGGTCCACGAGGTCCTGGCCCGCCGCGGCCACGTGCTCGAGGAGGCGGCCTACGCCGCCTGGCAGGCCGAGGTGTACGACGGCATGGACCACCTCGCGCACTCCGGCACGCGTGCCGACTACCTGGCATGGGAGCAAGATCGTCTCCGGCGCCTGGTGCTGGGCAGCAACGTGGGTGCCGACGACGTCGAGGAGATGGTCGCCGAGCTGCACATCGCCCTCGGCGACTTCCACCTCGCCGCCTACGACGAGGCACCCGGTGTGCTCGAGGAGCTCCGTCGTCGGGGGGTGCTCGTTGCCGTGTGCTCCAACTGGAGCTGGGATCTCGACCAGGCCCTGGAGTCGTCCGGGCTCGGGGGGACGGCCGACGTGGTGGTCACCTCGGCCCAGGCGGGCGTGCGCAAGCCCCATCCCCGGATCTTCGACCTGACGCTGGTCGCCTGCGGGGTCGCCCCGTCCGAGGTGGTGTTCGTCGGCGACACTTGGTTTCCCGACGTGGAGGGCCCGCTGGCTGCGGGCATGCGCCCGGTACACGTCTGGCGTGCGCAGGACGACCACGTGACCGGCACCCCGCCGCCCCTTCCCGAGGGCGTCCACCGCGTGAGCGATCTCCGGGGCGTGCTCGACCTGGTGTAACTCGGAGACGAGTCAGGCGGGGAGGAACGAGAGGCGTACCCGGCGGTGGGGGTTGTCGTCGTTCAGGTCGACGAGCACGACGCTCTGCCAGGTGCCGAGGAGGGGTTCGCCGCCGACCACGGGCACGCACAACGACGGGCTCACCAGCACAGGCAGCAGGTGATCGGCGCCGTGGCCGCGGGCACCGTGGCGGTGCGCCCAGCGGTCGTCGCGCGGGAGGAGGTCGCCGAGCAGGCGCTCGAGGTCGCCCTCCGAGCCCGAGCCCGTCTCCATGAGGGCCACGCCCGCGGTCGCGTGCGGGACGAACACGTGCACCAGCCCGTCGCCGCGGTCACGACAGAAGTCGGCCACTGCGCCGGTGACATCGGTGACGGGCGATCCCGAGGTGTCGAGCTCCAGTTCCTTGGTGTCCATCTCCGCTGTCTACCCCTCGAGGGCGCTCAGTTCATCGTGGGATCCGGCGGGAAGTTGGCGACCCGGGCCAGCGCCCCGCCCTGGCGCCGCAGGACCGACTCCCACAACCGTTCGGGCTGGGCGCTGACCGCGTCGCCGGGGACGGCGTCCACCACGAACCACGCATTGGCGTCGACTTCGCCCTCC
>JBPCJV010000238.1:0-6803 GCA_051004925.1 Acidimicrobiales bacterium
CTCCCAGCGGCGGGACAGGGCCGGCGCCCCCGCCCAGGCTAGGGCAAACGACACCGCGGCGTGCCCCGACAGGTACCCCAGGCCGCGGGCGGCCTCGCGCAGCCGCACCTCGCCCAGCAGGGCGGCGGGACGGGCGCGGGACGCCAGCACTTTGACGAGCTGGCCCGCCCACCACCCCGCCTGGCCGGTGCCCAGGGCGGCGAGGGCCAGGCGGCGGTCCCCGGTCGCCACCTGAGTGGCGGCCACCACGACGATCGAGCCGGCCAGGCTCCCCAGCTGCATCGGGACCCAGACCACCGGCCACCACGTGTCGGGCAGGCCGTTCACCCGCCTGAAGACCCGCTCCTCCCAACTCGGCACGGTGTCGGCCAGCTTGACGGCCACCCAGGTCCCGGTCAGCACGGCGGCGCCACCCACCACCGCCGCCGTCTCGCTGCGACGCATCTAGACGGAGTTGCGCCGATGGATCGTCACGACCCGCCGACGCACGCGGTGCCGGCGCCGCACAGGCGGAGCTCCGACCGGTCCTGGACCGCCGCCACCAGCTCAGAGCGCGGCTGGGCGGCCAGGGCCCGGTCGACGTCGAACATGAGCGCCGCCGTCGCCGGGCCGTCGAACGAGAAGCGGTAGGTGATGCACCCGCCGTCGAAGAGGTAGGTGCGGGTGCTCCGCAGGTTGGGGGGAAGCTGCTCGGGCGCCTCGAACCGGCGCATGCCAACCTCGTCGCTCGGGAGCTCGATCGCCCCGGCGACGCCACAGTCGCCCGGGGGGCGCAGCGTCACCTCGACGGCGCGCTTGCCGCCGAGGTCGGAGTCGAGCCAGAACCGGGCCCGGCCCCGCCGCACGTGCGCTCCGCCCGAGGTCCACCCCGCCGGCAGCGAGTCGATGCAGGGGACCGAGGTGGCGGTGGGGACGGCCTGAGCCATCAGGATCATCAGGTCACCGGTGCCGCAGGTGGGTGTGCCGCTCACCCCCAGGTCGTAGGCAGGGGTGACCATGCTGATCGTGGCCTGGACGGCGAAGAGGGCACCGGCCACGAGGCCCAGGGTGAGCAGCACCCGCCGAACGCTCCAGCGCTGCAGCCCGATGGGACGCCGCTCGGGGGCGAGGGCCCGGAAGCGGGCCAGCAGGTCACGCCCGTCGCTCTTCATCATCATGCGTAGCTGCGTGGGGCTGGCCACCCCGCGGGCGGCGGCGAAGGCCTCTGCGATCTCGTCGGCCGTGAAGAGCTGCAGGGCACGCTGATACACCCGCTCGGCGTCGGTCCTCACCGCCAGGACGAGCATCATGTTGGCCAGGTCGACGGCCTGGCGCCACGGCGACGGGCGGACTTGGACGAAGGCGGTGTCGATGAGGAAGACGTGGCCGTCGCGCACGAGCAGGTTGGCGGGCTTGATGTCGCGGTGGGCCACCCCGGCGTCCCAGAGCCGGCGGATGATGGCCAGACCCTCATCGATCACGCCGTCATCGACGTCGGCCTCGCCGATCTCGACCGCACCGTCGAAGAACTCGGTGATGAGGAGGTACTCACGCTCGGGCGTCAGCTCCACGATCCCGAACGGCGCGGCGGTGGGCACACCCACGTCTCGCATCAGTCGCGAGGCGTAGTCCTCGTACTCCACCAACCGGCGCACCGAGTTGAAGGGGGCCTCGTCCTCGAGCCGCCCGTACAGGATCGTGCGGCCGAGCTTGTACCAGCGGTCGGCCCGCACGTGGTTCATGGCGTAGAGCTTCCCGAACAGGTACGTGTTGGGGTCGCCGGCCACGCAGATCCGCAGCGGGGTCGATCCCCCGGACCCGGCGAGCCCGACCGGCTTGACGTCGACCACGGTGAGGCCCAGCTGGTCCTGAACGGCCTGGCGCAGGGCCTCACCGCGGATGCCCCCCACGTCGAGATGGGCGGTCTTGCCCCGGCGGTAGGAGACGGGGAACACCTCGTTGGGGGTGAAGAGGCGGAAGGCGTTGACGAAGATGGCGACGGCCAAGGTGACTCCCACCAGGATGTCGCTGGGGTGGTACACGGCGAGGTACAGCTCGGCCCCGGCGAAGAGGGCGACGACTGCCGCCGTCGCCGCCTTGGCCATCGTTCGGGGACGACCGGCCACGACCAGGGTGTAGGAGATCGCCACCCCGACCATGGTGACCACGGCCACCGTCGCAGCCGGCATGGAGAAGCCGGCCCAACGGCCGATGGAGGTGACGTCGTACGGGCGGGGCCGGGAGAACTGGTAGAGGGCGCCACCGATGGCCTGGAGCACGATGAGGGCGGCGAGCAGGGTGAACAGGTGGCGCCACCGCCGGAAGGCGATGATCGCCACGATCACCGTCACCGCAACCGCGGTGACGGCCCATCCCGAGCCGGCACGATGGACCGCGCTCATGACGTCGGTGAGCCAGGCGGTGCGTACGCGGGCGATCTGGCGCAGCACGGCGGCGTCGCCCTGGTCGGTGAGCCGGCGGGCCCAGTCGTACTGGGCGCCCAGGAAACCCCAGACGAGCAGGGCGACGGCCACGACCAGCCAGGCCCGACCCGTGTGGCCGATCTTCCTGGGGAACGGCGGGGGGGCGCCCGAGGGTCGGCGGCGCCGGCCCCGGCGCTCGACCGTGTCGGGCAGGAGGACCTCGTCGACGGGTGCGGGAACGCCGGACGTGGTCCCCCTCTGCGCGTCGGTCGTCATCGCAGGCCCTGGGCGGCGAGCCATGCCGTGGCCACACCGCCCACCGCGGCGCCGCCGTCCAGGCGCGCGTTCAGGTTGCGGAGGTCGTCGGTGGTCAGGCGCCGGGACACGGCGTCGATCACCTCGGCCAGCCTCGGCCCCGCCCGGTCGGCCACCTCGGTGCGGACCAGCGGGGTGACGTTCTCCGCCGGGCGCAGGCCGCGGTCGTCGACCAGCTCGACAACGTCGTCGCTGCCGATGGACGGGTCGGTGGTGAACAGCAGCGCCATGTCGACGGCGCCGGCCGCCAACGCCTGCTTGGTGAGCGGCCCGCCGGCGTCGAGGGAGACGACCTCTTTGAACCGGAGCCCGTAGACCCGTTCCAGCCCCAACAGGCACAGAGGGCGGGCCGAGCACTCGGGCGGCCCGCCGAAGGTGAACGTCGGCGCGGCCGCAGCCACGTCGCTGAGCGTGCGCAGCCCGTGGCGTTGGGCGGTAGCGCGGGAGACGACGAAGACGTTGGCGTCCTCCGCGGGGGCGGGGGCGAGGGCTTTCAACGGGGTCTTCTCCAGCGTGCGCACGAGGGACCGATGGGTCTCGACCGGGTCCGGCCCGGGCTGGACCGACCCCAGGCTCAGGAACTGGACGGCCGTGCCGGCGTACTCGGGCACGAGGTCGACCAGCCCGCGCTGGAGTGCGGGCCCGACGAACTCGCGGGGTCCGAGGTCGAAGGCCCGGCGCACCCGGAACCCGCCGCCCTCCAGGGCCTGGCTGTACAGCTCGGCGAGCAGCTCGTTCTCGGCGAAGTTGAACGACCCGACAGTGACCTCGTCAGCACGGGAGGCCGGCGACACGCGGGTTTCACCCGACCCCGCAGTGCACGCGCCGAGCACCGCGACCACCGCGGCGAGAGTGCAGAGCATGGTCAATCGTGGGCTGCGCATCCGTCCCTCCTAGCTCGAGACAGGACCGCACGGATTGCGCCCGAGTCTCCCATAGGCCCGCATCGTCGGGAACCTGGGGGCCTAAGATCCGACCGGCGAGCGTCGGTGGCCGAGGAGGACCGTGGACGGGACAGACAGCCACCCGAACGGCCGGTGGATGCGCCGGCCGGGCGACGCCGTCGCCGTGGCCGCCGGACTGGTCGTGCTGGGCGTGGGGATGATCGCAGTGCGGAACGGCTCGGTGTCGGGCTTCGAGGAGGACACGTTCTACGCGGTGAACGACCTGCCCGGGGCGCTCTATCCGGTGCTCTGGCCCTTCCAGCAGCTCGGGGCCCTGGTGGTCGGGCCCGTCGTGGCCGTCATCGCCGCCGCCCTGCGTCGCTTCCGTCTCGCCGCCGCCGTGCTGCTCGCGACGGTCGCCAAGCTCGGGCTCGAACGGGTGGTCAAGGCCATGGTCGACCGGCAGAGGCCGGGCACGTCCATCGGGCCCGACGTGAACCTGCGGGGCGACGTGAGCGTCGCCGGGGCGAGCTTCGTGTCCGGCCATGCCGTGCTCGTCACCGCCCTGGCCGGGGTGGTGGCGCCGTACCTGCCCGGCCGGTGGAAAGTGGTGCCCTGGGTGATAGCCGCCCTGGTGCTGTGGACCCGGGTCTACGTGGGCGCCCACAACCCCCTCGACGTGCTGTGCGGCGCCGGGCTGGGCCTGGTCATCGCCGGCTGCCTCAACCTGGCGTTCGGCGTGCCCGCCGACGACTCAGGCTGAGGACCGGCACCCCCTGAGCGGCACCGCCGCCGATGTGGACGCGCGACGTACGCTCGCCGCCAGCTCGGCGCCGGACAGACCGGGGTCGTTCGACTGTCGGGCGGCTGCGGTGCCCGTCACAATGGCGGCAGCCGCGGACGAGCCGGACACGTTGATGGGCGCGTCCTCCAGCGACTGCGAGGAAACGTCGCGCCCGAGGGCGACGACGTCGATCGACGCGCCTCCCCAGTTGGTCCCCGCCGCGAGACGCCCCGCGCCATCGCCGGTGGCGACCACCAGGAGCTCGTCGACGTCGCCGACGGCGACCCAGTCGGGGTGATGGTCGAGATCCCGGCCGTCGTTGCCGGCGGCCATGACGACCAGCACGCCGGCCTGTGCGGCCTCGGTGAGCGCGGCCCGGACGTCGGATCACCCACCACCCCCGACGTGCTGAGGTTGATGATGGTCGCGGATTGCCGAAGACCGTGACGGATGGCGGCGGCGACCGCACTCGGCAGGACGAGGAGCCGGGCACCGGGTGCGAAACCGTGGATGATGACGGCCATGGCCGTGCCGTGGCCGTCTCGGTCGACGATGTCGGCCGGGTCCTCTCCGGCGACGAAGCTGCGGCTACCGGCGCGGTCGACAGCCCCTTCCAGCACCGGGAGCGGTGCAGTACCCGAGTCGACCACGGCGACGACCGGCTGGCCGGCCGAGGTAAGGGCCCAGACCAGCAGTGCGCCGGCGCGGTCGGCTCGGGAGTGGCGCCGACGACGACGCCCAGGGTGACGAGCACGATGCCCCCGAGTCGGCCGAACGGGGTCATCGGGTCGACGGAGCGGAGGTCGACGGCCCGTCGACGGCGCCGAAGCAGTCCGGTCAGCGGGACCAGCAGCAGGAGGGCGATGATCGACGTCGCCGGAGAGCCGGAGAGCGACGCCGCGTTCACGGGCGGTTGCGACGCCCGGCGCGAGCGGCGTCGGCGAGGCGAAGGACGGCAGGGTGGAACCCATTGCTCATCTTGCCGGCACGATTTCAGCGGTTTGCTCAAGTAGACGGGCGATTGCTCATCTTCCCCGCCTCCCACAAACGGCTGCAGGAATCCAAAAGAGGAGCACCCGGTAGCGAGCGAAGATGAGCAATCGCCCCGGTACCGCTTCGGCGCGTGGGCGGTCAAGATGAGCAACTCCTCCGACGCTGACGGAACTGGCCCCCGAAGATGCGACTGGCACACGCGCGTCTGGCAACCGGCCGCGCTCCGGCATGCGTTGTCGGTCGCCCCCCGCACAGGTCCGCCGGACGTTAATCGTCGACTCCGGACGGTTCCATGCCATTTGCCGGCCGACCCCGGAGCGCGTTGCTGGACAGGCATCCTCCGCGACGAGCTGCCGTCGAGGGTCGATGGACGTCCCAGAAGCGGATCCCCTCGTAGAAGGTTTCTCTTGACCTGCCCCCCATAGCCGGTTAATCGAGCGGACCTTCGGCGAGACACGGCGGCGGGTGAAGGTCATCGGCCGGCTCCCTGGCGAGCGCTCCTGCCTGAGCCTGGTGTGGGCGGTGCTCGACCGGGCCAGCCGCGGCTGGAGGGGCGTGAACCAGACGATCCCGTCCATCCGGCTACTCGCCAGCTCCGACGGGAGCTGTTCGATCCCGTCACGATCGACGACGAAGTGCCCGCCGAAACTGATGTCACACCTGCCGCGTAGAATGATCAATGAGGAGCCTGCGTCAGTCGGCTTTTACACCAGATCTGGGACGCAACCGACCTGAGCCCGGTGTCGCCTACGGCCAATCACCTCGCCAGCTCCCTACCCGACCAACCTCGGCAGTTTCGGCCATGGGTCGACTAACGATCGATGATTTCCTGTTCGGGTTCGCACGATCGTCCTCAGAAGCCTGACGCCGGGGTCAACGCAGCCGGCTCCAACGTCGGCCAGCATAGACGATGCTGATACACGCCGTGATCACGAGGCCGAGAACGGCCGCCGAGCGAACAAGCATCCTTCCCCTGCAGCGCGGATACTCGAGCCAGATGTCCGGCCGATACACCCCGCCGCATGTACTGTCACCGACATCGACCCAATGTGCACCCACAAAAAATGCAATCGCTAGAAGTACTCCTGCTATCAGGACAAGCAACACCGGCACGACGCGACTCATGTCGGAGATAGTGCCATGTTCATACGGATGCGTGCATCGGGGGCCTGGCGTACGAGCCTAGCCTTCCCCGGGTCCTTCTCTTTCCGGTGATGGGAGTCGGTCCCGGGCCGTGCGACCCGCTGCGTCGCACAGGGATCCGCGACTGCGACGCTCCCCGAAGGACATGCGCGCGGAACTAGCGGGCCCCGGCGGCGTGCCGTGTATAGGCGTACTGGGATACCCGGAGGCCGGCCGCTCGGGCGCCGGCCGGCCCTTTGAGCCATCATGGGTTGATCGATCAGCATTGGAGTCAGCGGGAAC
>JBPCJV010000239.1:0-6611 GCA_051004925.1 Acidimicrobiales bacterium
CAAGACGGGCACGGTGACCTTCGCCCCCGGCGCGGTGAGCAAGAGCGTGGCCATCCCGGTCAAGTCCAACACCGGCGCGGAGCCCAACGAGACCTTCACGGTGGTCCTGTCCAACCCCACCGGGGGGGCGACCGTCACCGACGGCACCGGCGTGGGCACCATCCGCAACGACGACTGACGCCTTGCATGAAGCGATTCACTCGTCCACCATGCCGTGGTGGAGGCGACCCGGATAGACCGGTGGCTGTGGGCGTCCGCCGTCGTGGCCGCCGACCCGCAGGCGGCTGAGGCCCGTGTCACCTACCCGGTGGGTACACCGCGCCCTTCTCGAGCGCGGCCGCCGCGATCTGGCCGTGCAGGTCGTCGAGCACCGCCTTGGCCGGCTCCTGGCGGAGCAGGATCCTGTCGACCGCTTGGGTCATGGCCGCAGTGACATCGGGCCAGTAGGACACACTCGGACGGAACCAGCCGTCGGCGAGCGCCTGCCGGATGGCGCTGAACGTCTCCCGCACCTCCTCGGGAACCGTGCCGTAGGCGTCGGTGCGGATCGATGCCCACGTGTTCTTCTCGGCGAGCAGCTCCTGTGCTTCCTGGGACATGAGGAAATCGGCCAGGCCGAGGGCGGCCGCTCTCTGCTCGCCGGTGACTCCCCGGGGGAGGCCGAGGACGTCACCCCCGATGACGTGAACCGCCCGCACCGGGCCCTTCCAGCCGGGGTCGACGCGGAAGTCGTCGAGCCGGCCGTTCTGAGCGAGCACGGCCGACGTGAACGACCAGTTCTGGGCTACGGCTGCCCGTCCGCTTTGGAGGTTGTCGATCTCGGTGTCGAACTTGGCGAACAGGCTCTCCCGGGCGATCAGCCCGTCCTTCCAGAGGCCCTGGAGGTACTCGAAGGCGCGCAGGGACCCGTCGTCGTTGAGCACCAACGGATCGCCCCCGAACGACGCCACCCACTCCGCGATCGTGACTGCGGCGGGATCACCTTCAGCGAGGGAAAGGGTCAGCGGCGCCTTGCCCATCTCCTGGGCGAGCCGCTGGGCCATGTTCCGCAGGTCCTCCACCGTCCGCGGTGGGTCGGCTCCCGCGTGGCCGAGGGCGCCCTTTCGGAGATAGGTCAAGCGGACGTTCGGGCGAAAGGGGAGAAAGAAGGGCTTCCCGTCGAAGCGCGGCGGGATCATGGAGGGGATGACGGCGCCGGGGACCTCGATCTGGGAGAGGTCCTCGACCAGGCCCTCATCGACCAGGGGTTTGAGGGCCAGGTTGTCCTGGGCGAACAGGTGGGGGCCCCGCTCGGATGGGTCCCCTTGGCGGAGCCGGCTCACGAGGTCCGACGACGACATCGACGTGACCAGGTTGACCCGCGTCCTCGGCGGATCGCGGAACCGGGTGAGCAGGTCGAGGCCGACGTCGGTACTCGTCCGGTTCTCGAACCGGCTGATCAGTTCCTGTATCGCTGCCTTCTCCTCGCCGGAAACGGCGATGCTGAACGTGATGGTCGTGGTCCTCCCGCTCAGGCCGGCGGCGCCACCGCGAGACGGCCCTTCGCCGGCACAAGCCGAAGCAGCCAGGGCGACGGCCACGGCGAGCAGGGCCAGGCGCCCACCGACCCTCATGTCCCCCTGCCGAGGCCGGCTTCGCGGGCCAGGACGATCGCCTGTGCGCGGTCGGGCACGGCCAGCTTGTTGTAGATGTCCGACACGCAGTTGCGGACCCGCTTCTCGCCGACTCCCAGCTGCAGGGCGATCCGGCGGTTGTCGAGCCCCTTGGCCATCAGCTCCAGGATTTCCCGCTCGCGTTCTGTGAGCTGTGGGAACTGACAGGGCGCAGGTTCCCCACCAGCCAGCAGGTTGGGGAGACGCTTGGCGATGGAGGCCCCCAGGACCATCTCGCCCGCCGCGACATCGCGGATCGCTCGGAGGATGGCCTCCTTGCCGGCGTCCTTCAGCACATAGCCGCGTGCCCCGGCGAGTACGGCGTCGAGAAGGGTCTGGTCCTCGTCGGAGTAGGTGAGGACGAGTACCGCGGCGTCGGGTTGTTTCTCGAGGAGAACCCTGGTCGCCTCGATCCCGTTGAGATCGGGCATGCGGAGGTCCATCACGACGACGTCCGGGTCGAGGTCCTGGAACGCAGTGACGGCTTCCGTACCTGTGGCCGCCTCGCCGACCACGTCGAACCCGTCGGTCGATTCGAGCAGGGCGCGAAGCCCCAGCCGGTAGACCGGGTGATCGTCGGCCAGCAGGACGCGAATGGCGGGCTCGGTCATCGCTGCACACCAACGGGGAGGCGTACCCGGATGCACGTCCCTTGCTCGGGAGCGGGTTCGACACTGCAGGTGCCGCCGAGCTCGGCCGCCCGCTCGCGCATGGCGAACAGACCGACGCCCGAGTGCTCGCCGGGCCCGAGCCCCACTCCGTCGTCGTGCACCTCGAGATCGAGCTGACCGTCGTCGAGGGCCAGGACGACCGTGCAGGAGCGTGCCCGCGCGTGCTTCCTCACGTTCTCCAGCGCCTCCTGGGCGATCCGGTAGGCAGCGACCTCAGCGGCGGCCGGCAGCGCGTCGAGACCCTCGGGGGCCTCGACCACGACTTCGGGGGCGTCGGGCGCGAGCGCGAAGCGCGCCGCTTGCTGGCGGAGGGCCCCCACCAGTCCCAGCTCGTCGAGGGCCGGAGGGCGCAGGTCGTACACCAGGCGACGGAGGTCGGCCACTGCGGTCACGAGCTCGTCCTTCAGCCGGACCAGCAGCTCTTCGACCGGGCTGTCGGGGCCCATGATGTTGCGGACCGCTTCGAGACCGAGGGAGACGCCCGACAGCGCCGGTTGCAGCCCGTCGTGGAGGTCCCGCCGCAGCCGGCGCCGCTCCTCGGCCTGGGCGTTGACGAGGTGCTCCCGGGAGCGTTGGAGGTCGGCCGCCAACCCCAGGGCGTAGGCGACCACCGCCACCTGTCCGGCGAGGTCGTCGAGCAGCCGCCGGTCGGCGGCGTCGAAGGGCTCCTCGGGGCTGCGGGGGGCGATCTCCAGCCGCCCCACCATCTCCCCCTGGTACACCAGCGGAACGACGAGGGAGCTCTCCCGGGCCTGGCCGTAGGCGGCCGTCATCGTCGCGGCTCCGCCGGAGCCGACGGTGACGGCGACATGAGGCAGCTTCAGGGCAGTGGCCACGGTTTCGACTACCGCAGGCAGTACAGCGTCGCTGCCGAGCGTGGACTGAAGGCGCTCCCCGAGGGCGCTGAGCACGCGGTAGTCGTAGTTGCGCTGTCGGTACAGGAGGCGGTCGACCATCGCCTGCACGCGCTTGCGCAGCTGGTGGCCGACAGTGGCCACCACGATCATGGCGACCAGGGCCGGTCCCAACCCCGGATCGCCCGATATCAGCGCCGCCACGGTCCCGACGATCATCCAGTAGAGGGTGATGGCGACGACCAGCAGGCTGCCGTAGACGACCAGCCGGTTCACGAGCACGTCGGCGTGCACGTTGAGCCCGTAGAGGCGGTACCGGACGACGGCGATGATCGTCGCCGCCGGGAGGCCCAGCAGGGTGACGAGGCTGACCGCCTGATAGACGCCCATGGACACCGGGACTCCCGTTCGTACGGCGGCGGCCCCCACCAGAGGCACGAGCACGACCGCGGTCGCAGCGACGGCGAAAGCCCAAAGCTGGGCTCGGGCCGATCCTCGGGAATCGCGGAACCGGGTGAGCAGGGCGGCGAGGCACAGCGGGCCGAAGCCGAGGATGCACAGCGCCTGAAGGGCCCCGGACCACCGGGGAACGACGTCCATGGCGACCGGATTGCGCAGGGCGGGTGAGTCCACGCCGGCAGGGGAGAGGGCGGCCACCACGGTGGCTACTGCCACGGCCGCTACGGCAACCGACGCCAGCTGACGCCACCGGGAGCCGGGCGGTCTACCGTCGGGGTACAGGAGGAGCAGGAGCGTCCAGGGCATCAGGTGGCCGGGGACCCTCAGCCAGCTGGCGAGCCAGGCCGACCACGTCCCACCGGGAAGGCTCCCGGGCTCGGCCAGCAGGGCATGCACCGCGTACTGTTCTGCCAGGAACGCCGCGGCGAGGAGCACGCCGGAGCAGTACAGCCAGCCGATCCGGTTGGTGGGTCGTCGCGAGAGGACGAAGGCGCCGACCGCCGGATAGGCGAGCCCAACCCCCGGCATCACGGGATCGAAGAACCGGCCGGTGCCGGGCACCTGCCGGTTCTGCAGGAACAGCACTGAGCCCAGGGCGACAGCGGCCACCGAGGCGCCGAAGAGCAGCCAGGGCGACGCCGTCCGGACGCGTGGAGGCAGCCGATCTCGCTTTCCTCCGGCCGGCCCCCGAAGGTCGTCGCTGCTGGTGGTGATCGAGGTTGTCACACCGGCCCCCCAGCCAAATTCTCCCGGGAGGATACCGCGAATCTCCCGCCCGATTCGGGACGACTGTCACTGGTCGACGGGCGTTGCGATCGCGATGCTTGCGTGGGAGCAGGACGGAGCACCGTCATGCCAACAAACCCGGACAACGCGATCGACGACACCGGCGGCGGCGTTCGGCGCCTGCCAGGTCTCGAGCAAGTCGCTGGCCCGGTCGCTCTATCGGGCCCTCCTGACGAGCATGTGGGTCACGCAGCTGCCTTTCCGACCAGCCGTTCGTGCGGCAGCTTGAGCTCGATTGGGCCGGCGGCGAGCATGACAAGGGCCAAGGCGGCATCGGCGGAGTGGAACCCGTAAGCCCTCCGGACGAGGAGACGAACCTTGGTGTTGAGCCCTTCGACGCGGCCGTTGGAGATGCCATGCTCGACGGCGTTGAGGATCAGTTCCCGCCGCTCTCGCATCGTCCGGGCTGTCTTCACGAACGGCGCCAGGCGGCAGCGCTGAGCTCGAGCGCACCAGGCCCGGAACTGTTCTTTTATCTCATCGGCCCGCCAGATGCCGCCCCGGTTGCGGCGGATGCGGGCGAGAGCTGCGGCCTGGGCCTCGGTGAGATCCTCGGGGTTCTTCAGCAGCGCCCACCGGGAGCCCTTGAAGTCGCGGGCCCAACGCTGGTCGGGGAGGCGACGGAGGTGGTTCCACAGGTCGCGGCGAACCTCGTCGAGGGCCTCGCTGACGAGCTTCACGAGATGGAACGGATCGGCGCACACGACGGCCTGGGGGGCATGGCCCTGCCTCTCGGAAGGGATCAACCTCCAGCACGCCTTCGACGCTGTCCTCCACTACGACCTGCCTTGGAACCCCATGCGCCTAGAGCAACGCGAAGGTCGCGTGGACCGCTTCGGCCAGCAAGCCGAGGAGGTCCGAGTCGTTACCTATCACGGCGACGACAACCAGATCGACGACATCGTCCTCGAGGTGCTCCTCCGCAAGCACCGCATCATCCGCAACACCCTTGGCGTCTCCATCCCGGTTCCCGGCTCGGCCTCAAACGTGATCGAGGCCCTCACCGAAGGTGTGCTCCTTGCCGAAGGCGCCGGCGGCATCAGCTCGCCGCAACGGCGACTCGGACCCCCCGGCGTTCAGGGATAGCTCGGAGGCCAGAAGGGTGAAAGCATGGTTGCCATGGCGGACGACGTCGCTGACGCAACTCGCGTTATCGAGTCTGGTTTGCTCACCCCCGGCGGCTTCCCATGCCCGATCCGTACCCCGCTCGTCGAGGACGAGTGCCGGTGGTTCCTGCGCGCCGTCGACCGCGAGGTGATCCGCTTTCGAGAGTGCGACCCAACATGCTTTCGCTTCAAGAAGTGGAACGCGACCGGCCCGGATCACTTCGACACGCCATCTGGGAAGCCACGACACTTGTTTTCCAAGCCCATCGGCCCAGAGGTTTGGCTCAACCGTGAGTACGTGCCGCACATCGCCGCCTACGCGAAGGCGGTTCTCGACCATGGCTACTCGATCGAGCACTCGACCTTCTCGCTGTAAGGTCTCCTACCATCGTCGACGGGGGAGGCACGGTGAGTCTTGTGGGGTGGATTCGTAGGGTTGGTCCTTTGGCACGCCAGCAGCGATTCTGGTTGGTGCCCGTAATCATTAGCATCCTAGGGCTACCTGCTGTGGTTCTGGCCGTGGCCGGGCCGGCGCTCGCGGCCGACCTGACGGAGGGCAACGCCGCCGCTTGGGGGAGTTTCGCATCCGACGGAGCCGTCACTAGCGTGCACGACGACGGCGCCAGGGTCAGAGTGGGTGCCTCGTCCCTGCGGCTGGATACGCAGAGCGGTTATGACACCGGGATCGCCTACCCGGCGAGCGGGGTAGTGCATCTCGATGTTCGCGCCAAGAATTATTTTTCATTTTCGACTTACGCTATCAATACAAGCCCATACGGGTTCCAAGGTAACCAACCTGTCGTAGTGATCCAAACCTCGGGTGGCAGCTATCGGTACGAGCCGCAGGGCACCCTGACCGTGACGAATGTGTGGCAGACTTTTCGTGTCCCATTGAGTGGTGACTCCAAGTGGGTCCGAACTAAAGTCGGAACACCCAGTCTCTCTGATGTGACGAGAATTGAGATTCATCAGGACACCTGGGACTTTGGGTTTACCATATGGTACGACGGCATCGATTTTGTACAGCTTAGGGATCTTACAACGACTATCCGCGCGCTAAAGGAGTTGTTCGCGTAGGCTCAG
>JBPCJV010000240.1:0-10670 GCA_051004925.1 Acidimicrobiales bacterium
ATGGTGGCGCGGTCGAACACCGTGCCGTCGTCGCCCACCGCCGCCAAGGTGAGTGTGCGGCCCGACACCTCCACGGCCACGAAATGGTGGCGTACGGCGATTGCCTTCTGGTCGGGCTCGTTCATACACCGGCCCAGCGTCGGGTAGAGCTCACGGCCTCCCCCGCCGCTCACCACGTAGGTGACCCGGCCCGCCGATTCGAACCGCTCGTAGTGGTGGTCGTGGCCGTTGAGCACGAGCGCCACGTGGTGGCGCTCGATCACCGGCACCCACAGCTCGCCCACCTCCTCGGTCGACCCGTGGAGCCCGCACGACCAGGCCGCCTGGTGGAACACCACCACCCGGAACGGTGGCCCGGCGGCCGAGAGCTGCTCGTCGAGCCACGCGGCCTGGGCCTCGTCGGGCCGTTTGGCGTCGAGGAACAGGATCTGCACACCGGGCAGCGACTTGGCGTAGGGAAGGGGCGGGAGCCCCAGGTGGTCGAGCTCCTCGTCGCCGTAGCCACCGGCCACGTCGTGGTTGCCGAGGGTGGCCCACATGGGGCGGTCGGCACGAAGGCCCTCGTAGGGCTGGTCGAGCTGGGCCGCGAACAACGACGGCTGGGCGACGTCGTACACGTTGTCGCCCGTGGTCACCAGGGCGTCGGCCCGGTGGCCCGCCCCCACCCAAGCCTCCATGGCCGCGGCCACGGCGCCCTGGGCCGGGCCACCGCCGAAGTCGCCGAAGGCCAGGAACCCGGCCTCAGCCGGCCCGGTGGCGGCGGCCCCTGTCGTCGTCGACGCCAGCGAGGCGGCCATGGTGGTGGTCGGGGCACCGGGCGCCGACGTCGGGGTCGACCGCCCGCACGCCGCGGCCAGCGCGACCAGCAGGGCGACCACGGCCATCGCTGCGCCCGCAGCGGGGACAGGGCGCCGCCGGCGCGTCGGCGGGTCCCCGCGGTTCGCAGTCATGCTCCGCCACACTGCCACGCCCAACCGGGGCATCCTGAGGGCCATGAGCGACAACTCTCCAACAACTTCGGCTTCGGCGACCACAACGTCACACTCGCGTTCGGGAGGGGTTGAGATCGACTCTCAGGCGCCGGAGGCCCCCTCCGCGGTGGGCCGGCGGGTGACGATCGAGGCGGTTCTCGACGTCCGCCGGATCGGCCACCCCGCCCTCGCTCCCGACGGGCGCAAGGTGGCGTTCTCGGTGGCCCGCGGCTTCGCCGTGCCCGGCGAGGCTCCCCGGAGCCAGATCTGGATCTCGCCGACCGACGGCGAGGCGTCGGCCGCGACCGACGGCCCGGGCGTCGACGTCGGTGCGCGTTGGTCTCCCGACGCCCGGCTGATCGCCTTCGCATCGGATCGTGGGAGTCCGGGGCTGATGTCGCTGCACGTGCTCGACGTGGGCACCGGCGAGGTGACCCGCCTGGGGACGACCACCGGGTCCGTCGAGGAGCTGGCGTGGTCGTCCGACGGGCGGTCGCTGCTCGTGGTCGCCGCCGACGTCGGTTCCCACCGCGCCGGCGTGGCGACCGAGATCGACGATCCGGGCGCCGCCGGTCCCGACCCGCGCGTCAGAAGACCGGCACAGGCGTGGCGGCGGCTCTACCGCGTCGAGCTCGCCGGCGGCGAGACGACCGAGGTCGGGCCCGACGGGGCCACCGTGTGGGAGATCGACTGGGACGGGGGGAACCTCGTGGCCGCGGTGCTGTCGACGGACCCGTCGGAGAGCGGCTGGTACCGGGCCAACCTGGCTGTGGTCGACCTGCGCATCCGGGCGGCCGAGAACCTCCACGTGCCCGACTGGCAGATCGCCGGCCCCCGGCTGTCTCCCGACGGTCGCCACGTGGCGTTTCTCGAAGGCATCTGCAGCGATCGCGGCAGCCTCACCGGAACCCCGATGTTCGTCGGGACGGGGGGGGGGCCTGCCACCGAGGTCGCCGGCGACCTCGAGGTCACCAGCATCGCCTGGCGGGACGACGCTGCCCTCTGGTACTCGGGTCGCCGGGGAGTGCTGTCCACGTGCGGATGGCTGTCGCTCGACGGCCGGGTCGTGGAGCTCTGGGCCGGCGAGGCCGCGGTGCGCCACCTGTCGGTGAGCGCAGACGGCGGCGTGCTGGCAGCCGTCGTCGAGACGCTCGTAACGCCGCCCGAGGTCGCCGTGCTCGAGACGGCCGGGCCCGAGCGGCCCCCTGAGCGGGGCCCTGGGCCGAGCCCGACCTGGCGTCGGGTCACGAGCCTCAACGCCTCCTGCGCGGGCCTGGACCTCCCCCGCACCGAGCGGCTCGTGTGGGAGGCGCCGGACGGGTGGCGGATCGAGGGCCTGCTCGTCCGTCCGTACCGGCCGGGCCAGGGCCCGCCCCCGCTGGTCGTGCTCGTGCACGGTGGCCCGACGGTTTCCTGGTCCTACGCCTTCCCGTGCGGCGTACGCCACGCCGCCCTCCTGGCCGACGCCGGGTACGCCGTGCTCCTCCCCAACCCGCGCGGGAGCTCAGGACGCGGTCAGGCGTTTGCCCGGGCCGTGGTCGAAGACCTCGGGGGCGCCGAGCTCACCGACACCCTCGCCGGGGTGGACACGTGCGTGGCCGCGGGACTGGCCGACGGCGAGCGCGTGGGGATCATGGGGGCCAGCCACGGTGGTTTCATGGCGGCCTGGGCGGTCACCCAGACGCCACGGTTCCGAGCCGCCATCGCCGTCGCCTGTGTGTCCGACTACCTCAGCTGCCATTACACGAGCAACATCGCCGGTCTCGACGACATGCTGTTCGGCGGCCTGTCACCCCGCTCGGAGGGCCGCTCGGGCCTGTCACCCCGCATCGCTGCGTACCTGGAACGTTCCCCGGTGGCGCATGCGGCCAGGTGCACCACCCCGACGCTCGTCGTCCACGGCGAGGAGGACCGCTGTTGCCCGTTGGGCCAGGCCCAGGAGCTCTACGGGGCACTGGTCGAGGCCGGCGTGGAGACCGAGCTGGTGGTCTACCCCCGCGAGGGCCATGGCCTGGTGGAGGGCGACCACCAGGTCGACCTGTGGCGCCGGGTGCACGACTGGTTCGACCGCCACCTGGCGGCCGCGGACTAGCTCGGGCAACTGAGCGTTCGGGAAGAAGAGCGCCTCTGTGGTCCGTGTGCATCCGACGGGAAAGGAGGCGACAACCGGCGTCGAGCGAACCACCCTCTACCTGGTCCCCGACGAGGGGACGACGGCGCTGGCGGTCGCCAAGTCACTCGTCGGAAGCAGCACGGCCATCCCGGCCTGGTACCGGGGCCGCGAACCCGATCTTCACGAGGCGCTGCTCGACCAGTGCAAGCGCGGCATCGACGCCATGCCGACAGCGTTTCGTGAACCTGCGTTCAGCTCGGACCGGTCGGGGCGGCCAGGGGCGGCACTCCCATGGCCTTGGCCACGGCCTCCGCCCGAAGGTGGCAGTGTGCCCCGTTTGTTCCAACCTGGCGGCGCCTTGCGGGGCTGAAGTCCCGGCGGGCGGGTAGACACTGGGGTATGCGCCGGTGGTTGATCGTTCTCGTGCCCGCTCTCGTCCTCGCCCTGGCCGGTCCGGCCGCGGCCCAGACGCCCCTCGACCAGGCGGCCGAGGCGCTGCGTCGCGACCCGGTGTACGTGGACAGCGGGGCCGAGCGGGCCATCACCGCCGGAGCGGCCGAAGATCTCCGGGCCAAGATCGCCAGCGCGGGAACGCCCATCTTCGTGGCCGTGCTCCCGGCGTCGGCCGTGGCCGCCGCCGGCGGGAACGTAAACCGGCTGCCGGAGACCCTGGCCCGGCAGGTGGGCCGTCCGGGCACGTACGCCGTGTTGGCCGGCGACATCCTCCGGGCGGGAAGCGAGATCCTCCCTGCGGGGACCGCTAGTGCGCTGGCGACCGCGTCGTTCGACGCCCGGAACGTGGACGGGCCCGCCGCCGTGCTCGCCGACTTCGTCGACAGGGTCGCCCAGGCTCATGCCGGCCGCAGCGCCGCCACCGGTGCCGGCTCGGGCGCCGGCGCCCCTGCGGCCACACTGGCGGACGAGAGCTCCGACGGCGGTGGCGTGGGTGCGGGCACGGTGATCCTGCTCGCTCTGGTCGCACTCGGTGGCGCCGGGCTCTTCGTGCTCTGGCGCAACCGGCGTCGGCGCAAGGAGGAGGAGGCCCGCGAGGCCGAGGCGGCCGAACGCCGCCAGCTCGAGGCCGAGCTGTCGGTGCTGTCCAGCGACGTGCTGGCTCTGGATTCCGAGGTGACGATGCACCCCGAGGCCCGGGCCGACTACGACGCCGGCGTGGCCCGCCACCAGGCGGCCCAGGCCGCCATGGGCCACACGGGCGACAAGGTCGACCTGGCCCGCGTGCAGCGGGTCATCGAGGAGGGCCGCTACGCGAGGAGCAGGGCCCGGGCCCGCATCGACGGCCGGGAGCCTCCCCCGCCGCCGTCCGAGTTGACCAGGCCCGGCCGCCGCAACGAGCCCGCCATCGACATCGACGAGCAAGGTGAACCCACCTACGTGGGGTACGGCGGCCCGTTCTACGGCGGCGGCGGGTGGTTCGGCGGCGGTGGTGGGCTGTTCACCGGCCTGTTGCTGGGTTCGATGATGGGTGGAGGCTGGGGCTACGGTGGCTACGGCCACCACGATGGCGGGGGCGGGGGCGACGGCGGAGGCGAGGGCGGAGGCGAGGGCGACGGTGGTGGTGGCGACTCGGGCGGCGGCGACGCCGGCGGTGGTGACTGGGGCGGCGGTGGTGACTGGGGTGGCGGCGGTGGTGACTGGGGTGGCGGCGGCGGTGACTGGGGTGGCGGCGGTGACTTCGGGGGCGGCGACTTCGGGGGCGGCGACTTCGGCGGTTAGCGGGCGGTCTTCCCGGTCTTCAGTCGCTCGAGCGTCTGAGCCACCCGCCGGGCCCGTGTGGGGAAGAAGGAAGACCCCGCCCATCGGCGCCACGGTGCTGCGGTAGGTGTGATCGTTCACGGTCACCCACACCGGCACTCGCCCGATGGTGAAGGCCGCGAAGGTCCCGCCGCCGTCCAGGCACACCTTGTACATGTGAAACTCAATCGTCGTCCGACCGCCCGAGAGAACTTCCGCTGCGCCCGTCCGCCCAGTGGCGTTCCGCCACCAACTGTCTCGTTCAGTATCGCCGTTCGCGGGCGTGAAAAAACAAGGAAATTGACGTGGGTCGGTCAGGCGCGTTCGTTCAGCACGACATACGATCCGGCGGTGCCGTCAGGGTTGCGTTTGCTCACGCCTCCAGGCCTGGGAGGCGCGGTAGGCCTCGCCCCTCACCGCGAAGATCTCGTCGGCGGGATCGCAACCGATGCCCGGAGGCAGGCGGTGGGGGTCGAACTCGAGCGCCTCGCAGACGGCGGGGTCGTGGACCGGTCCGTCGAGGCTCACGTGACCGAGCACCACACGCCGGCGCGTCTGCGGCCACGGCCGGGTGGGGTCGGACGTGTCATCACCCTGGTCGGCGATCTGGGCGCGGAGCACGAACTGCACGTTCCTGGCCGCGACGCGAGCGCGAAGGTCGTCCTGGAGGAAGTGCCCGGACCCGGTCGCAGTGTCGCGCACCCCGGAGACGGGTTCCCAGTGGAACCGGGCATACCGGCTCGACCCGTCGGCCGCGGTGAGGGCAAAGGCGTGGGCGGCGTGGTAGCTGCGCGTCGCGTAGCTCTCCGGCGCGCCCTGGTTGAAGTAGGCGAGCAGCGCCGGGCACGACCCCGGATGCCGGCTGGCGAAGGCCAGGAGGCCTTCGTCGCCGGGAGCCGGGTCCTTCAGCGGGGTCCGCAGGCTGGCGTAGTCGACGAGGTCGCGCCACCAGCGCCGGGGCCTCGGGGGGTCGGGGGGCACGGCCGCGGCGGTGAGCTCCCGGAAGGACTCGACGCTGCGCACGGGGAACACCGGAAGCGTCATGCACACCATGTCGAGCGCCGCCTGACGCGGGTCACCGCCGTAGAACCTCACGGCCATCCCCCGAACGTCACGACGGGTGTCGGGCACGCCGCTGTCACCCGTGCCGTTGGAGAACCGTACGGTGACGGGCACCTCGGTGGTGAGCGGGGCGGCCGACGTGTAGCGGCCGGCCACATCGGTCGGCTGGAACCAACCCGACACCGAGATTCCCGACGAGAACACCGGCCGGGTGCCGGGCCTGTGGGCCGGGAAATCCTCGAGGATCCCGTCGATCAACTCGGTCGGGAGGTCCATCGGGCAAGTGTATGCAGGTCGACGGATACTTCGACGGTGAAGAGAATGGAGGTGGGGACCCGTGGCTGAACCAGGGGACGGCATCCGCGAGTGGGCGAAGGTGTCGGCGCGTGCCGCGGTCGTGGCCGCGGCGGCGGCCGTGTGGCAGCGCGTCGATCCCGCCCGGCCCCACCCAATGGTCGACTCGATCGCGCCGGGCGACAACGTGCAGCGACCCATGAACCTGGTCATGCCCCTGAAGTACCGGTACCTGGCCCGGCGGGGCGACCTGGCCAAGGGCCTGGCGACCGCCGTCGACCAGCTCCTCGTCGGGTTGAACAACGTGGGCACGGTGCACTTCGCCCGCTTCGACCTCGTCGCCGGGAACCTCTGCATGTTCTCCATCTACGACGGCGAGCTGTCGGGCTACATCCGCGATTTCATCAACGTCATCGGCCAGGCCTTCGACGTCCTCATGGGATTCGTCGCCGACCCGCCCCCGACGCCGGTGTCGGAGCATCCCGACGAGTTCGTGGCGTGGATCGCGGCCCACGACGCCTTCCAGCTCCCCGAGGAGCCCACCGACCTCCGCCCCGACCTGAGAGCCGTCGAGCGCGAGACCCTGCTCGTCCTCCGCCAGCACCCCAACGTGCAGTTCGGTGTCTACCGGGCCTACCCAGGCTACTCCGCCGCCCAGGTCCGCCAGTCCCTCGGAGTTGGTTGGTGATGGTGTTCTCCGACGCCGCGGCCAGGATCCAGACCGAGATCCAGGGCAACATCCTCGAGTCCTACGGCGTGGAGTACGGCTACGTTCGCCACCTCGTCGTCACCATCGGCCACCCGGCGAGAGCCCGCGCCGTGCTGAAGGCCATGCTCGACCCGGCGCCGGGGACGCTGCGGATCACGACCGGCGCGTCCTACGGTGGCTCCTGCCTCAATGTCGGCATCACGTTCCTCGGCCTCCGGGCCCTGGGCGTGCCCGAGCGATCGCTCGACACGTTCCCCCCGGAGTTCCGCCAGGGGATGGCGGCCCGGGCCGTCCGCCTCGGCGACGTCGGTACCAGCAGTCCAGAAACCTGGGAAGGCGGCCTGGGCCGGGCGGGCTCGGTGCACCTCATTTTCACCATCCACGCCAAGGACGTCGCCTCGTTGGAAGCCCTGTGGGAACAGGTCGTCGTCGCCGGCAGCGACGGCGCCTACCGCGAGCTGAGCCGTTTCGACGGCGAGACCCTGGTCGACCCGGCCACCGGCAAGCGGGTCGAGCACTTCGGGTTCCGCGACGGGATCTCCCAACCCCGCTTCGAGGGAGTGGGGCGCCGACCCCGGGCGCCGAAGGAGCCGGTCGAGCCCCTCGGCATCGTCCTGCTTGGCTACCCGACGAGCTACAACGTGGCCATGCCGGTGCCCGGGCCGGCCGAGCTCGGCCACCAGGGCTCGTTCAACGCTTTCCGCGTGCTCGCCCAGGACGTCGCCGGCTTCCGCGACTACGTCGCCGACGTCGCCACGGCCACTGGCGTGAGTGAGGAGCTGGTGATGGCCAAGGTGTGCGGGCGCTGGAGGAACGGCGTTCCCGTCGGCGCCGCCGACACGTTCGAACAGGCCGAGGAGTTCCTCGCGTCGGGAGCCGAGCTCAACGACTTCGATTTCACCGACGACCAGGACGGCCGCGCCTGCCCGCTCGGTTCCCACATCCGGCGCACCTATCCCCGCCGGGCCCAGATCGTGCAGCGTCCCGCCAACCGCACCCGCCGGCTGGTGCGCCGGGGCGTCCCCTTCGGCCCCTGGCTGGACCCGGGTGCACGACCCGCGAGCATCCGAGAGCGGGGGCTGCTGGGGAGCTTCCTGTGCGCCAGTTTGTCCACCCAGTTCGAGGCCATGCAGTACGACTGGATGAACCTCGGGCTGCTCCACCCGTCCATCACGGGCACCAACGACCCGCTGGTCGGCGCCAACGACCCTGCGGTCAGCAGCTTCAGCTTCTCCACGGAGCAGACCGGATGGCAGACGGTCAGGAAGCTCCCCGAGTTCGTGCAGACCATGGGCGGGGCGTACTGCTTCCTTCCCAGCCTGCGGGCCATCGACTGGATCGCGTCGCACGGCTGAACGCTCGGCGGCCGCTGCGCTCATTCTCACCCGTTCCTGGTGGGCGAGGCCGCCCGGCTGCGCTTCGCCTCCTTCGCCCCGGCATGTCCGTTACACAACCGGGCTCGCGAGCGGGCACCCTGAGCGGCAATCCGACAAGCGACTGAACAGCGGGATGTATCAGGAGCCCCGGTGGCGCCTCATTCACACCAACACACTCCTACTCCATTGGCAGGTGCCGCATGCAGACCGTCGTCGTGTTCGAAGGACCGCACTGGGTCATCACCCCGGCCGCACTGGCTCTGAACGAGCCCTCACCTGCCAGCATCAGCGACCAGAAATTCACACTCGTGCTCACAGGAGTGGGCATCGTCGACCTGACGGGTACCTCGAGCGTCGACTGGAGGTGGGAGACGCTCCTGATGCTGCCGAGCCTCGGTGCTGCGATGAACTACGCCATCGACCGGTACGGGATCCCGAGGCCGCCGGGGCCGGAAGGCGGCGTCTACCAGACGCACTTCCAGGTCGAGAACTGGGCCCCGTTCGCCGGCTTGAGCGCCATCTTCGACCGCCACCAGTCGGTCGATGCCGGGTATGCCATCGACCGGTGGTCGGCCAACCTGTTCGCAGGCACCGACTACTTCACGGGCCAGCGCCTCACCAGCCTCTGGGGTGGGTTCTTCGCCGACGCCGCCGTGCGCGACAGCGACGCCGTGATCCACCGGGTGAGCTATCACGTCACCCTCACCGGGAGGATCAGGTTCAGGAAGGCCTACACGAACCTGGCCGACGACCCCGACGGTCCCCCGCCCGGATGAGCAGCGCGTTCACGGTGGGCAATCAGAACAAGGGCACGCCCACACCGGTGCGGGCCAACGAGTCGATTACGCCTTCGAGGTCAGCGAGCATCACCCGGCGGGCCTCGACGATCTTCGCCTGGTCGCCGACGCCCGCGTAGCCCTGCGACAGCAACGACATGATCCGGCCCTGCGCTAGCTTGGCCGGGCCCACCGAGTCGTCGTCCTCGGAGGCAAGGGCGAAGCCGGGGCGCAGGTGAGGTGGCGCCGGCTGGTCGTACAGGTCGACGATCATCACCATGCGGCGGAAGGCGCCGTAGTGGTCGACGCCGTCATCGACGATGCGGCTGGCGATGTCGTGGAGCTCCCCTGGGTACTCGGGCGAGTCGAGCGTGGCCCGCACCCGGGCGTAGCGACCTTCGAGGCCGCCGCTCGGTCGCTCCACCCCCTCGAAGTCGGCCACCGTGTCGTGCACCAACGGCCGCAACGCCGCGGGCCGGTTGGTTCCCGGCGTGCCCGTGGGGATGTCGGTGGCCAAACCAAGGGCGGGCCGGTACGGCGCGCCGAACCCCATGTCGGCCAGCTTGCGCAGGAGCAGGTTCACCCACGACAGGTGGCGCATCTCGCTGATCGCCGTGCTCCGGAGCTGCTCGCGGGCAAAGGTCACGTCGCGGCGCAGCCGGTTGCGCAGGTAGGCAACTGCCGCGGCCCGGTCGGAGATCCCTTCGAGGGGACGCGCCGGATCGGCCCGGAACCGCAGCGGGAGGCTCTCGGCCAACTCGTCGTCGGTGAGGGCGGCCACCTCCTGGGGCGACCGCACCGACGACCACGCGTACAGGTACTCGAGGGTGAGGGCGTGCTCGAGGGGGGCGAGCCCGTCGCGCAGCTCCGCCACCAGCTCCTCGGCCGTGGAGTAGGGCATGCCGTGTTCGGCCTGGGGAGGCCGGTACGGGTCGGCCGACTCCCGGTCGCCCAGCACGACCGCGAGGTCCTGGTAGCGCTCGCTGATCTCGTAGTAGCCGAACTCGGGCACGTTGTCGCGAGGCGGTTGGGCCCGCAGCCAGTTGACCCAGCCGGCGCCCGGCGGCGGCGGCACCGCCGGCTCCTCGCCGGGCTGCAGTGGCTCGATGGCGATGTCGGGGTGGTTCGAGGCCCAGTAGTAACAGCCGCAGTCGCGAAAGTCGTGCTGCCAGGGCGAGCACAGGCTCTGGGTGAGCTCGCCCGGCGCGTACCCGGCGTCGATGGCGTCGCCCTCGGCCAGGTACGCCCGGCGGGGACCGTCGAGGACGACCTCGCCCGCCAGCACCCCGTCGTCGCCGAACCGGTTGAGCACGAGCTGAACGGGCCCGGGTTCGAGCGACCGCACGATCCGCCAGGTACCGAGCGAGTCGAGGAACAGGCCGCGTATGGCCAGGGGGTCGATGACCACGCCGCCCTGGGTGATGCGCACGATCCACCAGGCCCGGGCGTCGGCCGCCACCTCCGCGGCGAAGGCGGCGAGAGCGCCGGCCAGGGCGGGGTGGGTGGCGGCGGCTTCGGCCAGCACCGGGTCGTCGAGGTCGACCTGCGTCACCACCCCCCCCATCGACGGCTGGGCCACGAGCGGGTCGGCGAACTCCACCACCAGCCCGGGGAAGA
>JBPCJV010000241.1:0-8745 GCA_051004925.1 Acidimicrobiales bacterium
GCCGTCGTTCGATGCCCCGTCCGGGCAGGAGGGTGACGCCGAAGCCGGCCTCGGGCACAAGGCGGGCCTCGACGCCCACCGCGCTGCCCATCCAATGCACGCTCTCGGGGGCGTGGCCGGCGGCCACGAGGGCCCGGGCCACGGCCAGGCCGGGGAGCACGTGGCCGGCCGTTCCCCCGCCGGAGATCAACACCCAGGTGTCGGTCACCGGGACCGGCCTCCCGGGCCGGTCATCTCCCCCGCGGGGCACAACCCTGGCGGGCCACGTTGGCGAGGATGCCCACCGCGGCCATGGTGATGACCAGCGACGACCCGCCGAACGACACGAAGGGCAGGGGCACGCCGGTCACCGGGAGGATGCCGATCACCGCCCCGACGTTGATGACGGCCTGACCCACCACCCACACGGTGACGCCCGCAGCCACGAGGGTGCCGAAGGTGTCGGGGGCGTGCACGGCCGCCCGCACGCCGAAGGCGGCGAAGGCGACGAAGAGGGCGACCACCAGCACGGAGCCGACCAGCCCCAGCTCCTCGCCGATGATGGCGAAGATGAAGTCGGTGTGGGCGTTGGGCAGGAACCCCCATTTGGCCCGGCTGGCGCCGAGCCCGACGCCGGTGAGGTTGCCCGTCCCGAGGGCGACGAGCGACTGGGCCATCTGGTACCCCGTGTTCGTCGGGTCCTCCCACGGGTTCAGGAACGAGAACACGCGCGCCCGCCGGTACCCCTCGGCCAGGCTGAAGAACACACCGGCCGCGGCGACGATCCCCGTCAGGGCCGCCATCCGGGGAAGGGGCACGCCTCCGACGAACAGCAGGGCCAGCACGATGAGGACCACGATCGAGGCCGTCCCCATGTCGGGCTGGCGCAGGATGAGCAGGGAGGTCACGACCATCAGCACGAGGGCGGGGCGCAGCACCATTGCCGCAGAGCCGTGTCGCGCCGTGCGCCGGGCCAGGAGGTCGGCGACGAACAGGAGGACCGCGAGCTTGGTCAGCTCCGAGGGCTGGAACCGAAGCTGGCCCATGCCGAGCCACCGCGACGAGCCGCCCACGGTGATGCCCACGGAGGGCACCAGCACGGCGACGAGCAGCACCATGCACAGCAACGTCATCGGTGTGGCCAGCGACCGCCACTTGCGGTAGTCGATCCTCATCACCACGGCCATGGCCACCGCGCCCGCCGCCACCCACATGAGCTGGCGCTGGAAGAACATCCACGGCCCGCCGTAGGCCCGCAGGGCCTGCACCGACGAGGCCGACAGCACCATCATCAGGCCGATCCCACACAACAGGGCGACGATGGCGGGAAGCGCCACCCAATGGGAATCCTTGGGTTCTTGTCGTGCGGGACGACGCTGGGCGTCGTTCGGCGCGACAAGAACGGCGGGGCGGGCGTCGCGGGCGTACGCGCGCGAGATGTCAACCACCGGGACTCCTCTCGTCGATCAACCGCTTCACGCTGCGGGCGAAGTCGTCGCCCCTGTCCGCGTAGGAGCGGTACTGGTCGAACGACGCGCACCCGGGTGACAGGAGCACGACGTCACCGGGCTCAGCCGCCGTCGCGGCCGCGGCCACCGCCTCGTCCATGCTCCCGGCCCGGCTCACCGGACGCAGGCCGGCGAACGCCTGCTCGACCTCGGCGGCCGCCTCGCCGACGGCGACGACGGCGAGCACCGTGGCAGCCCCCTCGGCCAGAACCCCGAGGTCGAGACCCTTGTTGCGGCCGCCGGCCACCAGCACCACCGAGCCGAACGCCGAGAGGGCGGCGAGCACGGCGTGGGGGTTGGTGGCCTTGGAGTCGTCGTACCAGCGGACGCCCCCGGCCTCGGCCACCAGGGCCAACCGGTGGGGCAGGGGTTCAGTTGTGCGGAGGGCGGCCCGCACGCCGTCGAGCGTGCCGCCGGCGGCGACGGCGGCGGCCGAGGCGGCAAGGGCGTTGGCCACGTCGTGGGGCAGCGACCGGCGCAGCTCCGACACGGCCAGCACCTCGCCCGGAGGGCCCACGAGCACGCCGTCGACCACGCGCCAGTCGGCCGGTTTGGTCAGGCCGAAGGTCTGAACCCGTGTCGGTGCGTCGGCGGCGAGGGCCATCACCACGGGGTCGTCGGCGTTGGCCACGGCCAGGTCGCCCTTGCCCTGCCGGGCCCAGATGCGAGCCTTGGCCGCGGCGTAGGCGTCGGCCCCGGCGTGCCAGTCGAGGTGGTCCTCGGCCAGGTTCAGCCACACCGCCACCTTTGGGCGGAAGGTGTCGGTCCACCAGAGCTGGAACGACGACACCTCGGCCACGACCACCTCGACATCGCGCCGTATCGCGTCGGACAACGGCAGGCCGATGTTGCCGCCGGCGACGGCGGGGACGTCGGACGCCGTCAGCATCTCGGCGATCAGCGCCGTGACCGTTGTCTTGCCGTTGGTGCCGGTGACGGCCACGAGTGGCCGCCGGGTCCACCGGAAGGCCAGCTCCACCTCGCCGCGCACGGGGACACCTCGCGCTGCGGCCAGCTCGAACACGGGATGGGCCAGGGGGACGCCGGGGCTGGGCACGACCACGTCGGCGCCGGCCACGAGGGACCGAAGGGTGTCGGCGTCGGGGGCCTCGACCAGGTCGATGCCCAACTTGGCCGCGTGTTCACGGGCCGCGTCGTCGGGGGCGTCGTCGAAGGCCAGCACCCTCGCGCCGCGCTCGTGCAGGTGGCGGGCCACTGCGGCCCCGCTCCGGCCGAACCCGACCACCAGCGCCACCTCAGGCACCGACCACCGTCCCGCATCCGTGCGACAGGAAGTCGGCGTAGAAGAGGCCCACGGCCAGGGCCCCGAAGAGCCCCGCGATGATCCAGAAGCGTACGATCACCGTGGTCTCCGGCCAGCCGAGGAGCTCGAAGTGATGGTGGATGGGCGCCATCCGGAACACCCGCCGGCCCACGATGCGGAAGGCGGCCACCTGCACGACCACCGACAACGTGACCATCACGAACAGCCCGCCCAGCACGGGCAGCAGGAGCTGGGTGTTGGTGGTAAGCGCCAGCGCGCCGAGGGCGGCGCCGATGGCCAGCGATCCGGTGTCGCCCATGAAGATCCTCGCGGGCGCGGCGTTCCACCACAGGAACCCGGCGCAGGCGCCGGTCATCGCCGCGGCCACCAGGGCCAGGTCGAGGGCGGGCCCGACGCCGTAGCAGTCGGGATGGCGGAACTGCCAGAAGCCGATGAACACGAAGGTGGCGAAGGCGAAGATGGCCGACCCCCCGGCCAGGCCGTCGAGGCCGTCGGTGAGGTTCACGGCGTTGGCGCTGCCGAGCAGGATGAGCACCGCCCACACGATCCAGAACGGACCGCCGAGGCCCACGCCGATGGAGCGGGTGAAGGAGAGGTCGGTGCGGACCTTGGCCATGTAGACGGCGACGAGGGCGAACACCACGGCCACGGCTACGAGGCCGACGACCTTGGCCGTCTTGTTGAGGCCCAGGCTGCGCTGGCGGGAGACCTTGATCCAGTCGTCGAGCAGGCCCACGCCACCCGCGGCCAGTGTGATCATGCCCACCAGCACCCCGGCAAGGGTGAACACTGCGCCGGTGTTGAGGTGGCCGGCCAGGTACCCCAGCACGCCGGCGGCGAGGATGGTGATCCCCCCCATCGTGGGGGTGCCGGCCTTGGTGATGTGGCCCTGGGGCCCGTCTTCGCGGATCCGCTGACCGATGCCGCGTTCCTGGAAGGCCCGGATGAGCAGCGGCGTCCCCATCATCGACGCCAGGAGCCCCACCCCGAGGGCCACGAGCAGCGCTACCACGCGGCCATCCTCTCGACCGACCCGCACAGGACCGACGCCAGCCGCTCCAGGCCGGCGGCACGGCTGCCCTTCACCAACACGGCGTCGCCGGCCGTGACGGGGCCCACGAGGCCGACGGCGGCGGCGATGTCGTCCACGTCGTCGCCCCCGTATTCCGGTGCCCCGACGGCGATCACGAGGTCGATGCCCAGGGCACGGGCCAGCGCGCCGATGCGGTGGTGCTCGGCCTCGGAGTGCTCCCCCAGCTCGAACATCGGCCCGAGGACGGCCACCCGGCGCCGAGCACTGAGGGCGGC
This sequence comes from Acidimicrobiales bacterium, assembly GCA_051004925.1. Lineage (GTDB taxonomy): Bacteria > Actinomycetota > Acidimicrobiia > Acidimicrobiales > AC-14 > DATAQC01. Next base: position 4,081 of record JBPCJV010000241.1, read on the forward strand.
CAGGGACCGGAGGGCGGCCTCGGTGGAGGCGGGGTTGGCGTTGTAGGCGTCGTTGAGGACGAGTCCCCCGTCGGCCGACCGGCACAGGTCCATGCGCCACGGCGAGAGCCGGGCCCGGCCCAGGCCGTCGGCCACGGCATCGAGGGGCGCCCCGACAGCAAGAGCGGCGGCCGCGGCGGCGGCGGCGTTGGCCGCGTGGTGGGCGCCCCGTACCGACAGCCGCACGTCGGCCGAGCCCCATGGCGTGTCCAGCAGGAAGGCGGTGCGCAACTCGTCGTCGAGCACCAGGCCGGTGGCGCGCACGTCGCCGCCGTCGACCCCGAACGTGAGCACCTCGGCAGCCGACACCGAGCGCATCGCCGAGACCCGTCCGTCGTCGGCGTTGAGGACGGCCGTGCCCGACGGGGGAAGCGACTCGACCAGCTCGGCCTTGGCCCGGGCCACGCCCTCGGCCGAACCCAGTGTCTCGGCGTGGGCCAGCCCCACGTTGGTGACCACCCCGACGGTGGGCCGGGCGATGTCGCACAGGACGGCGATGTGACCTGGCCCCCGGGCGCCCATCTCGACGACCACGACATCGGCGTCGTCGGGAGCGTTCAGGAGGGTGAGCGGTACGCCCAGCTCGTTGTTGAAGGACCGCTCGCTGGCCGCGGGCCGGAACGGGCCGTCGAGGGCGGCCGCCAGAAGGTCCTTGGTCGACGTCTTCCCCGCGGACCCGGTGACGCCGATGAGGGGGGCGTTCTCAAGGCGCGACCGGCAGGCGCGGCCCAGGGCGGCCAGGGCGACGACGGTGTCGTCGACCACCACCGAGGTGCCCGGCACCCCGGGCTCGGCGCTCAGGGAGGCGGCGGCGCCGGCGGCGAGGGCGTCGCCGATGAAGCGGTGGCCGTCGCGGGCCGCACGGACGGCCACGAACAGCTCACCGCCCGCCATGGCGCGGGAGTCGACGGTGGCACCCGAGATCTCCACGTCGGGCCCCGACAGGGTGCCTCCCACGGCGTCGGCCACCGCTGATGTGCGCCACTTCATGATGGGCCCGCCGGCCCGGGCGGCGAAGCAGACCTAGAGGCAGTGGCGGCCACCACCCGGTGCAGCTCTTCGCGCACGACGACCCGGTCGTCGAAGGTAACGACGGTGTCGCCCGTCACCTGGGTGGTCTCGTGGCCCTTGCCGGCCACCACGACCACGTCGCCGTCGCGGGCACGCGACAGGGCCAGGGCGATGGCCGCCCGCCGGTCGGGCTCGACGATGAGCGACCCCGGATCGGCGGCGCCGGCCCGTACCTCGGCGATGATGGCGAGGGGGTCCTCGCTGCGGGGATTGTCGGAGGTAAGCACGGCGACGTCGGCCAGGCGGGCCGCGAGCTCGCCCATGGCGGGGCGCTTCGACCGGTCGCGGTCGCCACCACAGCCGAAGACCACGAGCACGCGCCCGCTCGCGCCATCGGCACCCACGGCATGGCGGGCGGCCACCAGGGCCTGCTCCAGGCTGTGCGGCGTGTGGGCGTAGTCGACCAGGACCGTGAAGGGCTGACCACCCTCGACCGCCTCGAACCGGCCGGGCACCGAGCTCAGCGACGACAGCCCTTCGGCGACCGACGAGGCGTCCACGCCCAGCTCGCGGACCGCGGTGGCCGCGGCCAGGGCGTTGGCCACGTTGAAGGTGCCGCCGAGGCGGAGCCGGACGGGCCGGCCCTCCCAGCGGAAGGTGCTCGACGTTGCCCCTACGTCGAGGTCGACGGCGTCGGCCAGGGAGAAGGGCCGGGTGGGGATGGAGGCGGCGTCGAACAGCCGCCGGCCCCAGGGGTCGTCGACGTTGACGACGCCGAGCGCCGCCCGCTCGGGCGAGAACAGCGACGCCTTGGCCGCGAAGTACTCCTCCATCGTCCGGTGGAAGTCGAGGTGTTCGGCGCTGAGGTTGGTGAAGACGGCCACGCCGAACCAGGTGGCGTCGACCCGGTGCTGGGTCAGGGCGTGCGACGAGACCTCCATGGCCGCGGCGGCGCCCCGTCCGGCCAGGTCGGCCAGCAGCTTCTGGAGATCGGTGGCCTCGGGCGTGGTCCGGGGACCCGAGAGCGTGCCGATGACCTCGCACGGGCGGCCGCCGGCGCGGAGGGCGGACGCCAGCAGATGGGTGGTCGTGGTCTTGCCGTTCGTGCCCGTGACCCCCACCACGGCCATTCGACGCGACGGGTGACCGAAGAGGGTGGCGGCGGCCGTAGCCATGGCCCGGCGTACCGACGGGACGATCGCCTGGGTCACGCCCAGCGGGAGGGGCCTCTCGCAGAGCAGGGCGGCGGCGCCTCCCGCCACCGCGCCTGCAGCGAAGGCGTGGCCGTCGACGCGTTCGCCGTCGACGCAGCAGAACAGGGCACCGGGCGCGACGGCCCGGGAGTCATGGGTGATGGCGGAGATGTCGGTGCCAGCCGGGTCTCCCCGGAACTCCAGCACCTCGAGCTCGCCCAGCAACCGGTCAAACCGCACACTGGTTCCTCAGGGCCTCGACGTCGGAGTCGGCCCGAGCGTAGTTGTCGGAACGGGCACCGCTGCCGGCGCGCCACTCCCCGGGACGAGGGGCGAGACGGCGGCCGACGGATCCGCCGGCCGCAGGCCCGCGGACACCATGGTCCCGGTGCTGGGGATAGGGATGTCGGGAGGGATGCGCAGGCGCCGGGTGCCGAAACCGGCCAGGTCCGCGAAGACGGGCGCCGACACCACGCCGCCGAATATCGGCGTCGGCTCGTCGAGCACGATGATCGCCGACAGGCGCGGCGACCGGGCGGGCAGGAAGCCGGCAAATGTCGCCAGGTAGGCGCCGTCCTTGTACCCGGCGCCGTCGCCCCGCACCTTCTGGGCCGTCCCCGTCTTCCCGGCCACGCTGTAGCCGGCGACGGCGGCGGCGGTGCCGGTCCCGTCGGCCACCACCTGCTCGAGCATGGGCACGACGACCTTGGCCGTCTCCTCCGACACGACTCTGCGTGGTTCGGGCCGGGCGACCTCGTGGGCCCTGCCCTCGGCGTCGACGATCTGCTTGGCGAGGACGGGAGGCACCTGGACCCCGCCGTTGGCGATGGTGTTGTAGGCCACGAGCATCTGCAGGGCGGTGACCGCCACCCCCTGGCCGATGGTCACGGTGGCGAGCGAGGTTCCCGAATAGTCGGCCGGGTCGGGGAGGAGTCCACCCGACTCACCGGGGAAGTCGAGCGCCGTGCGCTCGGCCAGGCCGAAGGCCCGCACGAACTGGTCGACCCGCTCCTTGCCCAGGCGCTGGCCGATGGTGATCGTCCCGATGTTGGACGATTCCGACACGATCTCGCTGACCGACATGGTCTCGGTGGCGTGGGGCTCGGCGTCGCGGAAGGGCGACCCGGCCACGTTCATGTTGTCAGCCACGACGAAGGTGTCGGTGGGACTGATCACGCCCGTCTCGATCGCCGCGGACACCGTCACCAGCTTGTTCACCGAGCCCGGCTCGTAGACGTTGGTGACGGCCGTGTTGTCGGGCGTCGGCCCCGGGACGCCTCCGGGGCCGCCGGCGGCGAGACTGGCCATGGCCAGGACCTCGCCGGTCGTCGGGTCCATGACGATGGCGATGCCGCCCTTGGCCCTGGTGGCCACGATCTGGTCGGCCAGCACCCGTTCGGTCTCGAACTGCATCGAGCGGTCGAGGGTGAGCACGAGCTGGTTCCCGGGCGTCGCGGCCTGCAGTTCATGGGTCCCCGAGGCGATGTCGTGGCCACCGGGGTCCTTCTCCACGACCAGTTGGCCGGCCGTGCCGGAGAGCTGTTCGTCGTACTGGAGCTCGAGGCCGGAGAGGCCCTCGTCGTCGAGGCCCACCCGGCCGAGCAACGAGGCGGCGAGGGGCCCACCGGGGTCGACCCGCTTGGGTTCCTCGAGCAGGGAGACGCCGGCCAGGCGCAGGGCGGAAACGGCGTCGGCCACGGGGTCCTCGACCTTTCGGGCCAGGTACTCGAAGCCATTGCTGCTGGTGAGCTTGGCCCGGATGACCGATTCCTCGACGCCGAGCAGCGGCGCCAGGGCGCGGGCGGCGCCGGCCGGGTCTCGCACCTGCTGCGGGTCGGCCCACACCGTCCGTCGGCGGGTGGAGATGGCGAGAGGCTCGCCGTTGCGGTCGACGATCGCACCCCGTTCGGCCGGCAGGGCGACGGTGCGCACGCGCTGCTCCTTCCCCACCTCGGCGAAGCGGCGTCCCCCGGGGCCCTGCACGGCCGCGAGACGGACGATCACCGCGCCGAAGGCCACGACGAGCACGACGAGGAGGCAGACGAGGCGACGGCGGGGGGCGCCGGCCGCGAGCGGGCGGCCGGCAGTCCGCCGGCGGGTGGCGGGGGGGGCAGTTCGGTGACCGGCGGCCGGGGGCTGGCGAGTAGGCGGGCGGCGGGCGGCGGGCGAGCCGTTCGGGCGGCGGGGGCGCTGTTCGGTCCGCCCGGCCAGGCGCGAACGGGTGGTGGCGGGCCGTCGGACAGGCGTTCGAGGCTTGCTGCGCCGCCTGTCGGTGGGGGCCGTCACGGGCGACCGGCCGCGGCGGTGGTGCCAGACTCCTGGGGGCGGACGGCCGTTGTCGCGGTGGTGCCCGGTGTGGCGGTCGCGGTGGAGGCGGCAGATGTCGCGGGCGCGGTGGCGGCGGCCGTCGCCGCGGCTACGG
>JBPCJV010000242.1:0-2740 GCA_051004925.1 Acidimicrobiales bacterium
GCGCTTTCCCAAGCTGGGGGTGCTGCGGGCGCTGACGCCCGACGTGAAGCTCAAGGCCGCAGTGGCCCGGCTGCCCGAGGTCACTCCTGCCCAGGGCGAGCGCCGAGCGCGAGTCGGGATGCTTCTCGGATGCGTGCAGCGCGTCTTCTTCAGCGACGTGAACGCGGCGACGGTACGGGTGCTGTCCGCCGAGGGGTTCGAGGTGTTCGCGCCGAGGAGCGTGCGCTGCTGCGGCGCGCTCATGCTGCACTCGGGGGCCGAGTCCCAGGCTCTCGACCTGGCCAAGCGGATGATCGAGACGTTCGAGGACTGCGACTACGTGGCCGTCAACGCCGCCGGGTGCAGCTCCTCCATGAAGGAGTACGGGCATCTCCTGTCCGACGACGACGAGTGGGCGGAGCGGGCCGAGCGGTTCTCCGACAAGGTGCGCGATGTCTCCCAGCTGCTCACCGAGTCCGACCCCGTGGCCCCCCGCCATCCGGTTCCGCTCCGGGTCGCCTACCACGACGCCTGCCACCTGGCCCACGCCCAGAAGGTCAGGACCGAGCCCCGCACGCTGCTGGCGTCAATCCCCGGGGTCGAGGTAGTGGAGCCCGACGACTGGGAGATCTGTTGCGGGTCGGCGGGCATCTACAACCTCCTGCAGCCCGAGGCGGGCAGGGAGCTCGGGCGCCGGAAGGCGAAGAACCTGCTCGCCACCGAGGCCGAGGCCATTGCCTCGGCCAACCCCGGCTGCACTCTCCAGATCAGCGCGTACCTGCGGGAGCAGGGGCGCTCGCTCCCCATCTACCACCCGATCGAGCTGGTCGACCGGTCGATCCGCGGCGCCCCCGCCACTGCGTTCGGGCCACGCAGGCCGGCACGCTGAGTGAGCGTGGCCCCTGACGGCATCAAGGTCGTCATCGCGCCCAGCGCCTTCAAGGGATCCATGTCGGCCCGCGACGTGGCCGAGTCCTTGGCCGACGGCGTGCGTCGGGTCTGGCCAAAGGCCCAGGTCGAGCTGCTCCCCCTCTCCGACGGCGGAGACGAATGGGTGCAGAGCATGGTCTCGGCCGCGGACGGCTCCTTTGTCGACGTGCAGGTCCGGGGGCCCCTCGACGAGCCCGTGGCCGCGCAGTACGGAGTCATCGAGGCGGACGGCGCCACCACGGCCGTGATCGAGATGGCCGCCGCCTCCGGCCTCACCCTGGTCCCCAAGGACCGGCGCGACCCCCGCCGGGCGACGACGTACGGCACGGGCGAGCTGATGCTCCACGCCCTCGACCGCGGGGCGCAGCGCCTGCTCGTGGGCGTCGGGGGGAGCGCCACCAACGACGGCGGTTCGGGTATGGCCTCCGCTTTGGGCGTGCGCTTCTGCGGGCGCGGCGGCGATCCCCTGCCCCCGGGCGGCGGGCCGTTGGCCGACCTCGAGACCGTGGACCTGTCCGGCCTGGACCCCCGGCTGCGAGAGGTTGAGGTCGTGGTGGCGAGCGACGTCTCGAACCCGCTCCTGGGCGACGACGGTGCCTCGGCCGTCTACGGCCCCCAGAAGGGGGCGACGCCCGAGGTGGTGAAGGAGCTCGACACCGCCTTGGCCCACTTCGCCGACGTGGTGGAGGAGGCGGTCGGCCGCCCGCTGCGCGACGAGCCGGGTGCCGGCGCGGCGGGCGGGACGGGGTTCGGGCTGATGGCCTTCTGCAACGCCGAGCGGCGCCCCGGGGTGGAGCTCGCCCTAGACTTGCTCGACGCCGACCGGGTGCTCGACGGCGCGTCCCTGGTCATCACCGCGGAGGGCAGGCTCGACTCCCAGACGCTGGCCGGGAAGGTCCCGGTCGGGGTGGCCCGGCGGGCCCGACGCCACGGCGTCCGCGTCGTGGCCGTCGGAGGGTCAATCGAGCCGATGGAGCCATCCGTCACCCGACGGTTCCGCGACGAGGGGATCGTCGCCATCTGCCCGAGTGCGGAGACGGCGGCGTCCGAGGAGGACCTGATGGAGCCCGACGGCACCCGGCAGCGCCTCGAACGGGCCGGCGAACGGATCGCCCGCCTGGTCGACCTGGGGATGCAGGTCGAGCCGGGAAGATTTTGAGTTGGGGGGGACAAACGAGGCGTGCGACTAGCATTAGCGCCCCGACGCAGCCACTGCCGCGTACAGCCGGCCATAGGCCTGCGCCGCCTCGCCGTCGAAGGGCAAGCTGGTTGTCAGGCGTGGAGGCGTTCCCGGCCCATCCACCTCAACGCGGCGCGGCTTGCGGTGAGCCCGCAGGCGAGCGACACCAGGTGCATGGTCGACCAGGTCGCCGTCTCCACTCCCACCCCTTCGCCGATCGCCCCTTCCTCTCGCACGTACAGGAGCAGGAAGGCCACCAGCGTCGTCGCCAGGGCGACCGTCGCCACCACGACACCGTCGAACGCGGCAATGAGCACGTCGGCGCGCCGGTGACCGCGAGCGATGGCCCGGTCGAACAGTATGGCTGCGACGACGGCCGCTCCGAGAGCGACAACCGCGCTGACGGCCAGCAGTTCGGCGGTGTCGACCTCCCCGGCGCCCCCGCGGTCCTCCACCATCTCGACGAGTACTGCCGGGACCATGGCAGCAGCCGCGGCTGCCCCCGCCACGATCGTCCGCAGGACCATGCGCGTCATGTGGCCCGGGCCCGCAACTCGAAGCGGTCGGCGATCGTGCCGTTCGGGCGCACGCAGGTCGCTTCCAGCCGGTCACCTTCGACGTCGATGAGCAGGAACTGGAGTGTCCGCTCCG
>JBPCJV010000243.1:0-2572 GCA_051004925.1 Acidimicrobiales bacterium
AGCGCCGCCGCCTGGTCGACGCCCTCACCGAGCTGGCCGCCCGCACCGGCGCCGACGTGAGCGTGGTGTTCGACGGCTCCGACACCGCCTGGCCGGCGGCGGTGGCCGCCACCTCCCGAGCGGTGCGGGTGGCTTTCTCGCCCGCCGGGGTGGAGGCCGACGACGTTGTGATCGAGAAGGTGGCCGAGCTGCCGGCCTCGCGCGCCGTGGTGGTGGCGTCCAGCGACCGGCGGGTGCAGGACGGGGCCCGGTCGTCGGGGGCCAACGTGATCTCCTCACCCCAGCTCCTGGCCGCTCTCCGGCGCTGAGCGGGCGGGCCGTAGTTGCATGCGACCCGGGAGCCGTATTCTCGGTTCATCCGCAGTCTGCGGAGAAAGGGGACGTGCCGTGGCCACGTACATCATGCTGATGAAGTTCATCGATCCCGGGGTCGAGTCGATCAAGGGGGCCCACGCCGGCCGGCAGGCGGGAAAGAAGGCGGCCAAGGCGCTGGGCATCACCTGGAAGCAGCAGTACCTCACCATGGGCGACTACGACATCATCACCGTCGTCGACGCCCCCGACGACGAGACCGTCGCCAAGTTCGCGCTCATGGGGATGACGGGGAGCCTGTCCATCCAGACCATGCGGGCCTTCACCGAGACGGAGGCCGCCAAGCTGATCAGGGACATCCAGCCTCCTCCGCAGAGCTGACCGGCTCAGGCGCCGGTCCCACACAGCCGACGGACCTCCTCGGCGAAGAGGCCGGGGGCGCTGAGCATCGCGCCATGGCCCTGGCCGGCCAGCACCCGCACCTCCGCCGCCGGCAGGGCGCGGGCGACCTCGTCGGCAGCCCGCCGCATCTCGGGCCCGCTGTCCCCACCCACCAGGCATGTCGCCGGCGCCGCCAACGCGGCGAAGGCGGCGGGGTCGAAGCGGTACCGGCGGGCCGCCCGCAGCTCGGCCGGAAGGGTGAGGGCGTTGTCCATCATGATGGGCCAGATGGGCCGGCCCCGGATGAGCGCCAGGGCCTGCTCGTCGTTGCCGGCGACGTCCCGCAGGAACACCTCCAGGATCCCCTCCCGGTCGCCCGCCGCCTCCCGCTGGGCGAGCGATTCGAGCACGCCCGGCGGGAGGGTCTCCGGAGGCGGCGGCTCGTACAGGACCAGGCCGGCCAGGTCGGGGACCCGCAGCGCGGCGTGAAGGGCGAACCGGGCACCCGACGAGTGGCCGACCAGGCACACCGGATCGCCGGCCGAACGGGCGACCGTGGCCACGTCGTCGTACTCGACTTCGAGCGAGTGGTCGGGACGGATCGGCCCGCTCGACCCCCGGCCCCGGCGGTCCATGGCCACAACGGTGAAGTCGGGCGCCAGCAGGGGCACGACCCTGTCCCACTGCCGGGCGTCGGAGGCGGCGCCGTGGACGAGCACGAGGGGAGGGCCGGCACCGGCGACGTGGTAGCCGAGAGCTGTCCCGTCGGACGCGTCGATCCTGGCGTTGGCGGGGCGCATGCGGGGGCGACGCTACGGCGTCGCCCGGCCTGTACGGGAACGTGACTGTCGTACCATCCCGATACCGTGCGACCGCATGGAGATCAGTTGTGACGACTGTGTGATGCAGCACACCCGGGCGTGCGACGACTGCGTGGTCTCGTTCATCTGCGGCCGGGAGCCGGGCGACGCCGTGGTGCTCGACGTGGCCGAGATGCGGGCGGTGCGTTTGCTGGGCGATGCTGGCCTGGTCCCGCGCCTGCGATTGCGACGCTCGAGCTGAGGATGTACTCGGCGGGCCCGGAGGTGAGTGCTACGTTCACATAGTAGGCCCGAAGGGCGGGCCCTTGAAGGCCTGGTAGCACGGCCCGGGAGCACGCATGCGAAAGCTCCACCTTGTCGGGTTGACAACCGACCTCGACGGCCTCATCTTCGCGGCGCGCAAAGGCTCGAAGTCGGGCGGTTTCGTAGTTCCCCTCGAAAAGTCGCTCCTCGATGTGGTCGCCGACGCCCAGCGCCGCCGTAACGGCGAGGCGTCCGCCGCCGCGGCACTCACCGATGCCAGGCCGGGGCGGGACCGGGCGGCCAGCCTGCTGACCCCCCGCGAGATGCAGGCCCGGCTGCGAGCCGGGCACTCCATCCAGGAGGTGGCGGACGAGGCGGGGGTGGACACCGAGTGGGTGACTCGCTTCGCCGTGCCCATCCTGGCCGAGCAGGCCCAGGTGGTGGAGCTGGCCCGCACCATCGTCTACGCCAAGCCCCGCCTGGGCGACTCGTCTCACCCGCTGGCGTCGGCAGTCGGCTGGAACCTGGCCGAACGGGGTGTGACCCTGCCCGAGGACGTCTTCGACGGCGCGTGGAGCGCGTACCAGCTGCACGACTCCATGTGGATGGTCCGGTTCCGCTACCGGTCGCGGGGCAAGGAGCAGGACGCCCGCTGGGAGCTCGACGTGCCCGCCGGGCGGTTGACCGCCCGCAACCGGCTGGCGTCGGACCTGGGCTATGTGGAGGCCGGGCACCGGCGCCGGGCCGAGGTCTTGCCGCCGGAGGACGAGGCCGCTTCCGAGCCCCCCGCCCCCGCCCCCGCCCCGCCTCGGCCC
>JBPCJV010000244.1:0-10365 GCA_051004925.1 Acidimicrobiales bacterium
CCCCAAGGGTGGGCAGGCGCGGCCACAGGGCGGCCACGACGTCGCGCCCCTGCCCGGCACGGTGGGCGAAGCCGGCCAGGCTGCGGCCGGTGTGGAGGTGATCGAGGGCCACGTCGACCTCCACCACCCGCGCGCCGGCCCGGACGGCGTCGATTGTGAGGGCGGTCTCCAGGCCGAACCGTGGTGCCAGGGCGAGGGTGCGCAGCAGCGTCGCCCTCACCGCCCGCTGGCCGGACAGAGGGGCACGCGCGTGAAAGCCGCACGCCCGGGCGATGCCCGTCCTGGAGACCTCGCGCACCAGGCCGAACCCGCCCCGGCCGCCGGCGGCGGGCAGCACGCCGACGGTCATGTCGGCGTCGCCCAGGAGAACCGGTTCGAGCAAGGGGCCGGCGCCGGCGGCGGAGCGCCCCACGTCGGCGTCGACGAGCAGGTAGACCTCCGCCTCCGGGGTGGCGACCACCCCTGCCCGCACCGCCCCGCCCTTCCCGAGGTTCCGGGGCAGGCGCACGACGTGCGCGCCCGCGCCGGCGGCGATCGCGGCGGTGGCGTCGGTAGACCCGTCGTCGACGACCCAGACCGACTCGACGTGGTCGAGCCCGGCCAGGGCGGCGACGGTGTCGGCCACCGAGTCGGCCCGGTCCCGGGCCGCCACCACCGCGGTCACCCCCACCTCAGCCCCGCACCTCAGCCCCCGAACGACGGCACGCCCACGTCAGCCCGCTCCTCCGACACCGGCCGGGTTGCGCCGGCGAAGCTGGGGCGCCCGGAGCCACCACTGCCCGGCGACGTATACGGCCACCGCGGCGACGGTGGACACCGCGACCGTCACCGCCGCGCCGACGCGCCCGCCGGCCAGCATGCCCCCGATGCTCACGTCGCCCATGCCGTCGGCCACGAGCCGGGCCACGACACCAGCCCCCACGGCGCAGGCCACGCCTCGCGCCAATGGGGCTGCCATCCCGCTCAGCGGGCCGCTCGGGCCCAGGTCGAGGACCACCACCCGGTCGTCGCCCGAGGCCAACCCGAACAGGGCCAGCATGAGCAGCGATCCCCCTGCGGTCACCACGGCGTTCACGAGGGTAGGCGAGCGCATGTCGCCGGTGGCGTACGACGCACGGGTGAACAGGTGGAAGCCTGCGTACCCGAGCAGCCCCAGGGCGTAGGCACCCAGCACCCGACCGGCCAGGTCGGCGCCGGCGGTGTCGAGCTGGCCCAGGCGCACCACGTCGAGCGCCGGGCCGGCGAGGGCCACGAGGAGGGCCGAGGCCGGGGCCACGAGGAAGACAACGGTCGCGCCGGCGGCGTCGAGGGCGTCGGCGAACCGGCGCCACTGACGGGCGGCGGCCTCGGTCACGAGGCGGGGGTAGACCGCGGTGAGACTCGGATGGGCTCCCAGCGCGAACGGCAGGAGGAACACGGTGAAGGCGATCTGGTAAGCCACCACGCCACCCTCGACCCGGTTGGCGAGGACGAGCGTGGTCACGACCAGGGCCTGGTTCAGGGCCAGGTAGGCGGCCCCCCACATTCCCGCGCCGCCGAGGTGCCGCAATCCGGCGTGGCCCGGGTCCCACCGCGGCCGGAGACGCAGCCCGGCCCGCCAGGCTCCCACTACCGCCACGAGGGTCATGGCCGCCACGCCTGCGGTGGTGCCGAGGGCGAGGACGAGTCGTTGGGCGTCGCTGATGCCGAGACCGCCGGCACCGGCGGCAACCCCGCCCTCCATCGCCCAGAACACCGCCATGGTGGCGATGACCACCACGTTGTTGGCCACCGGGGCGAAGGCCGGGGCGACGAAGTGGCGGGAGCCGTGGAGGAGGGCGGTGGCGACGCCACCAACGACGTAGAGCAGGATCTGAGGCAGGAACAGCAGGAGAAGGAACGAGCCCAGTCGCACCTCCTCGGCCCGGACGGCAGGGTCGTCCACCGCGATGGTGAGTGCCCGCATGATCCAGGTCCGCCTGGCGAGTCCGGCCACGGTGACGACACCGAGGACGTCCAGGCCGAGCCCCAGCAGGGCGCCGGCCACCTCGGTGGCCTCGTCGGGACGCCCGGCGTCGAAGAGGCGGACGAAGGTGGGCACGAGCACCGACGTGATGAGCCCGGCGGCCAGGAGCTCGAAGACGATGTTCGAGACCAGGTTGGCGGTCTGGTACGTGTTGCCCAGGAAAGTGGTGCCGAGGGCGCCGGCCACCGCCACCACCCGCACCAGCCCGGTGAGCCGGGCCACCAGGTTGCCGGCGGTGATCTCGGCCGTGTGCCGGTCCAGGCCCGGGGTCACGTCCGGCCGGCGGGCAGCAGGCGCTGGGCGCCGGGGCCCACGCCGAAGTGACCGGTGCGCGGCGCAGCCAGGTCCTCCAGGGCGAGCACGACGGCAGCCTGGCCCATGGGCGTCTCGAGGTTGTCGACCGTCGACACCCGGCCGGCCACGGCATCGTCATTGCGCAGCAGGCCGACGAACACGCCACGCCCCCCCGGCGTGTCCTGACCCGACTCGGTCGCCACCAGGCGGCCGGTGGCGGGACCGAGGTCCTGGGCGAGCGGCAGGGCGAGCCGGTCGTCGCCCACCCCGGCGCCCGCACCCGAGACGAGGACCACCCGCACCGACTCCGGCAGCGGCGACGTGGGCGGGAGGACCGACGTGGCCTGCCCGGGCGGCGCCTCGTAGGTGACGAACCCCGCCGTGGTGAGAGCGGCGAGCGTGGGGTCGCCCAGGGCGGTGTCGGAGGTACCGCCCAGGGTGTCGGCCACCCGGGCGAGGGCCTGGCCGCGCAGGACCTCGGGCTGGTCGACGCCGAGGCCGAGGGTGGTGGCCAGCACGCGGAGGTCGGCGTCGTTGTCGAGGCGCATCTTCCCGGTGAACCAGAGGGTGCCGGCCAGCGTCGCCTGCGATTCCACCAGTGCGTCGCGCAACCCGTCGACCGGCGTGCGGTCGACGCCGGCGACGGCCACCACGAGCACGGGCACGCCCTGGAGGCGTCCCTGCACCAGATGGTCGCGGGCCTGGTCGGCGAACTCACGAACGGTGCCGAGCTCGCCGTTGAGCCTCCTGTTCTCGGCCTCGGCGTTGCTCACCGACCTGCTGACGCTGCTCACCCGCTCGTTGAGGGCGTCGACGGTGACGCGGTCCACGACCGTCGAGCCCATCACGATGCCGACAGTGAGAGCGAGGAACACGGCGATCAGCGAGACGACGTGGTACCGGAGGTTGATCATCCGAACAACGCATTCCAGGTGTCGTGCAGGCTGAGCTGCAGGGCCCGCAGGAACACGTGGAGGGGCTGGGCCACGGCGACGATCACCAGCATGGCCAGGAGGGCGGTCCCCACGAGGAGGAGCAGGTCGCCCCGCCGCACCCGGCTCTGGTACAGGCGGTTCACGCCCTTGGCGTCGACGAGGATGCGGCCCACCTTCAGGCGCACGAGGAAGGTCGAGGCCATCCCTTCGCGCCCCTTGTCGAGGAACTCGACCATCGAGGCGTGCGTGCCCACGGCCACGATGAGCTCGGCCCGCTTCTCGTAGGCCAGGAGCATGGCCACGTCCTCGCTCGTGCCCGCCATCTCGAACACCGTGTAGCCGAGGCCGAGGCGGTCGAGGCGGGCCGCACCCGGTGCCTCGCCGCCCGGGTAGCCGTGCACGACGAGCTGGGCCCCGCAGCGCACGGCGGCATCGGTCGCCGAGTCGAAGTCGCCGATGATCAGGTCGGGCTTGTGGCCGGTCTCGAGCAAAGCGTCGGCGCCGCCGTCCACGCCTATCAGCACCGGCCGCACCTCCCGGATGTAGGAGCGCAGGGCGATGAGATCGTCGCGGTAGTCCATCCCCCGCGCCACGACGAGCACGTGACGGCCGGCCAGGTCGGTGGTGAGGTCGGGGAGCACGGGCGAGTCGGTGAGGAGGTGGTGCTCGCGTGCCAGGTACGACAACGTGTTCTCGGCGAACCGTCCCAGCTCGTCGCTCACTGACTGCTTGGCCGCGTCGAGCCGGGCTTCGAGCGAGTCGAGGGTGTGGCGGGTGCCGGAGGCGACGATGTCGGCGCCGACGTAGACCCGGTCGCCCACCACCCGCACGGCGTCGCCCTCCCGCACCGCGGTCATGAGGTCGGGCCCGGCCTCGTCGATGAGCGGGATGCCCGCGGCCGCCAGCAGGAGCGGCCCCATGTTGGGGTACCGCCCGGAGATGGAGGGGGCGGCGTTGACCACCGCGCCCACCCGCGCCCGGAGGAGGCTTTCCGCGGCCATGCGGTCGAGGTCCTCGTGGTCGATGATCGCCACGTCACCGGGATGGGCCCGCAACAGCAGGTTCTTGGTGCGCCGGTCGACGCGTGCAATCGCCGTGACCGGGGCGGGCGTGCTTGCCGCGACCCCCGGGATGGCGGCCGGGCCCGGCGTCCGTGCCGCCTCCGGCGGGCCGGCGCGCCGGGCCATCAGCGACCCCGCTCGCGCGAGGCCGTGCCGAGAAGCTCCTCGGCGTGGCCGTGGGCGGTGGGACTGGCCGGTTGGCCCGAGAGCATGCGTGACAGCTCCACCACCCGGTCAGGGCCGGCGATCGAGGTGGCCCGGGCGACCGTTCGCCCGTCCTCGGTGTGCTTGGTGACGACCACCTGGTGGTCGGCGAAGGCCGCCACCTGCGGCAGGTGGGTGACGACCAGCACCTGACGGTCGGCGGCGAGGGAGGCCAGGGCCCGGCCCACGGCGAGCGCGGCCTCGCCCCCGACACCGGCGTCGACCTCGTCGAACACGAGGGTGGGCGGGGCGTCGGTGAGCACGAGCCGGGCGGCCAGGCAGGCCCGCGCCAGCTCCCCTCCGGACGCCACCTTGGCGAGGGGAAGCGCAGACTCGCCGGGGTTGGCACCGAGCAGGAAGGTCACGTCGTCACCGGGATCGTCGCCCACCGTGACCTCGAACCGGGCCCGGGGCATGGCCAGGCCCCGAAGGTGGGCCTCGACGGCCGCCGCCAGCCCGGGCGCCGCCTGCCGGCGAGCCCGGCCCACGGTCGCAGCTGCGGACGCGATGGCGTCGACGGCCCTGGCCCTGTCGGACTCGAGCGCGCCCACCTGCATATCGTGGTTCTCGAGCAGCGCCAGCCGGTCACGGGTCTCGGACTCGTAGACCATGACGTCGGACAGCTGCTCACCGTACTTTCGGCGGAGCTCCCGGAGGAGGCGCCGCCGCTCCACCACCGCGTCCAGACGGTAGGGGTCGAGCGGGATCGCCTCCGAGGCGGCGCGCAGGTCGGCCGCCGCTTCCGCCACCTCCGCGGTCACGGCCCGCAGGCGCGCCTCGACGGCGGCGAACGGCCGGCGCCCGCCCAGGGCCCCGATGGCCCGACCCAGCCCGTCGGACGCTCCGCCGTCGCCGCTCAGGGCCTGCTCGGCTTGGGCACCCGCGTCGCGGTGGGCCTCGGCGCCGCCGAGCAGGTCCTCCTCGGCGGCCAGGGCGTCCTCCTCGTCGGTGTCGACGATGGCGGCCGCGGCCAGCTCGGCGGCCTGGAAACGCAGCAGGTCGAGCTCCCTCGCCCGGGTCCGGGAGTCACCGCCCATGGCCTCGAGGGCGGCATCGACCGCGGCCAGGCGGGCGCGGGCGGCAACCAGCGGCGCAAGGTCGACGGCACCGAAGCGGTCGAGGGCCTGGCGCTGCACGGAAAGCGACAGCAGCGATTGCGACGCGTGCTGACCGTGCAGGTCGACCAGCTCGCGGCCGCGGTGGGCCAGTTCGGCGACGGTGGCCAGGCGGCCGTCGACGTACGCCCGTGAGCGGCCCGAGCGGGGAACGACCCTCGCCAGCACGGTCTCGTCGTCGTCGGTGACGAGGCGCCCCTCCACCCGGGCCTCGTCGGCGCCCGGACGGACCAGCACGGGATCGGCCCGGCCACCGGTGAGCAGCTCGATGGCCTCCACCACCAGGGTCTTGCCCGCGCCGGTCTCACCGGTGAGGGCCGTCATCCCCGACTCCAGCACGATGCGGAGGTCGGCGATGACGCCGAGATCGCGGACATGAAGTTCAGTGAGCATGAATCTCAGGCGGCCCGGCGCGGCGTCACCGGTCGGCCAACCCGAACTTGGCCTTGAGGACGCCGTAGAAGTCGGGCGGCCCGAAGGTCACGAACCGGGCCGTCTCGTCCGCCGCCGTGCAGGTGATGGCCGCACCGGGGGCCAGCGATCCCAGCTCGTGGCCGTCGACGATGAGACGTGCGGGTCGGTCGAGGACCTCGAGGCGGAGGGACTGCGACGGATCGAAGACCAGGCTGCGGTCGAAGGCCATGTGCGGCGAGACGGGGGTCAACAGGAAGGCACGGTGGGCCGGGGCGATGATCGGACCGCGTGCCGAGAAGGCATAGGCGGTGGAGCCGGTGGGCGTGGCCACGATCATGCCGTCGGCCGCGTAGCTGGTGAAGAAGGTTCCATCGGCACTCACGGCCACCCGCACGACCTGGCCGGCGGAGGGCTTCTCGACGACGGCCTCGTTGAGGGCCAGGTGCGAGGTGGCGCCGGCCGGGGCTACGCGCGCATCGCGGCCCGCGGCGCGGCGGTCGGCCGGGATCGTCTGGTCGTCGGTGTCGGACTCGCCGGTCTCCCCGCGGTCGGCGTCGGGGGGCCCCGGGACCACGGCCACCCGGAGCATGAGGCGTTCGTCGAGGTCGAAGTCGCCGTCGAGGAAGCGCTCGAAGGCGGACGTGAGGCTGTCGGGCTCGACGTGGGACAGGTAGCCGAGACGCCCGAGGCAGACCCCCAGGACGGGCACCCGCGACGACGCCACCAGGCCGACCGTGCGCAGGATGGTGCCGTCGCCGCCCAGGCTGACGGCGAGGTCGATGCCGGAGGCGAACTGCTCGGTGGGGCAGCCGTACTTCTCCAGGCCGGCGACGGCGGCGTCGTCGTCGGGGATGCGCACCAGGTGCCCGCGGGCCACGAGCCAGTCAGTCGCCTCGTGGGCCAGTTCGATGGCCCGGCGGCGGCGCACGTTGACGACGAGGCCCACCGACCGGGCGGCGCCGGTCATGGGCCTCTCCGGGCATCGCGCAGGGCGGAGCCGGCGGCCACGGCGGCGTCGACTGCCGCACCTCTCGCGGCCGTGCCCGGGATGCCGGGCCCGAGCGGCCCTGTGCCCGGGGTGGCGGGGGTGGAGACGACGAGATGGACGAGGAACTCCACATTGCCCCTCGCCCCGAGAAGGGGCGAAACCATGATCTCCATCATGACGGCCCCGGCGGCGTGGAATGCGGCAACCGCGTCGCCGAGGACCCGCCGCCACACCTCGGCGTCACCGATCACGCCCCTCCCCCGGTCGGCCTCGGCTCGGCCGGCTTCGAACTTGGGCTTGACCAGCACGACGAGGTCGGCGCCCGGCCCGGCCAGCCCGACCAGGCTGGCGGCCACCTGGGTGAGGGAGATGAACGACAGGTCGGCCACCACCAGGGAGAACGGCCATCCCCCCCGACCGAGGTCGCCAAGGGTCAGATGGCGGACATTGGCCCGTTCCACCACGGAGACGCGGCCGTCCATCCGGAGACGCTGGTGGAGCTGGCCCCGGCCGACGTCGACGGCCACGACGTGCATCGCGCCGCGCTGGAGCAGGCAGTCGGTGAACCCTCCGGTGGACGCCCCGGCGTCGAGGGCATCGGCGCCGGCGACGGGGATCGGGAAGGCGTCGAGGGCGGCGGCCAGCTTCTCGCCTCCCCGGCTGACGAACGGCGCCGGCGGGCCCTCCAGGGACACCGCCTCGTGGGGGGCCACCAGGCGCGACGGCTTGTCGGCCCGGGTGCCGGCCACGTTCACCCGCCCTGCGGCGATCTCGACGTGAGCTCGCTCCCGACTGGCCACCAGGCCCCGCCGCACCATCTCGAGGTCGAGACGGCGGCGCGGCGGGCTCAGGTGCCCGGGCCCGTGCCCGGACCGGCGGTCTTGCCGGCCCGGGTCGTCGCGGCCGGCTTGCGGCTTCCGCCCCCGGCCCTCTTGGCCGGTGCCGGGGAGGCGGCCTTTGCGGCGGCCGGCCTCCGGGAGGCGGACTTGGTGGCCGGTTTCCGGGAGGCGGACTTGGTGATCGGCGCGGCCTTCTTCGCGGCCCGGCGAGGAGTGGCCGTGGGCGGGCGCGTGCCCGTCGCACCGGCGGAAGCGGCGGAAGCGGCGGAAGCGGCGTCGATCTTGGCCTCGAGCCGCGCCAGGTCCTCCCGAGTGGCCACGCCGAGGGCGGCCAGCTGGGCGCTGATCTCCCGACGGATCATGTTGGCGACCTCGTCGGTGACCCGGCGGCTGCGGTCGAGGAGGTCGTCGACTGCGTTCTTGGCCGTGCCCCGGGCCAGGTCCCCGGCGTCCACCCATTCCTTGACCACCGCCTCGGCCCGTTCCCGGCTCATGTCCACGAACGCGGTTCCCGCGTCGATGGTGCGTCTGAACAGGTCGTTCTTGGCCATCGTGGTGTCGCCTTCCTGGCCGTTCCGAGGGTCGCGGTCCTCTCCCGAGGGTACCCACCGCGGCCGGCCGGCGACAATGGCGCGGACGCGGCCCGCGTAGGCTCGCCCTGGGAGGCTGCCCCTGAGAGACCACAACCCGACGTCGCGGGTGCCGTGGGTGACGCTCGGGCTGATCGCCGTCAACGTGGTCATCTTCCTCTTCGTCCAGCGTCCCTACGACCGTGGGCTCAACCAGGCCAGGTTCAGCTACGAGTTCGCGGTCATCCCCTGTGAGGTGTCGACGGGGCGGCCGCTCACCGGAGACGAGGTGACGCTCACGCTGCGGGCGGGCGACGACACCGCCTGCCGGAAGGCCACGCGGGCCGAGGAGGAGCGGCCCGTGTTCCCCGGCAAGCCCGTCTACCTGGCGATCGTGTACTCGATGTTCCTCCACGGCAGCTGGCTGCACATCGCCGGGAACATGCTGTTCCTCTGGGTCTTCGGCAACAACATCGAGGACCGCATGGGCCCGCTCTGGTTCCTGGCCTTCTACCTGCTCAGTGGCCTGGTGGCGACCGGTGCCCATGTGGCGGTTCAGCCGTCGTCCACGGTTCCCCTCGTCGGCGCCTCGGGCGCCATCGCCGCGGTGATGGGCGCCTACCTGGTGCTGTTCCCCAACGTCCGCATCCTCACCCTGATCGTCATCGTGTTCCGCGACGTCCCGGCCAAATGGCTCCTGGGGTTCTGGTTCGTGCTGCAGTTCTTCACCAACCCGGCCGACGGGGTGGCCTGGGTGGCCCACGTGGGCGGGTTCGTGTTCGGGGTGGCAGTGGCGGTGCTGTTCCAGAACCGCCTCCGGCACGTGCCCGCGTCGCCGGCGCCGTTCTGATGGTGGGCCCGAGCGGCCCTCTCCGCGGGCCGCCGGTGCCGCCGGCATCTGCTACGCAGGGGGGATGCCCCGCTTCGAGCCGTTCGCCGGCGTCCGCTACGACACCGACCGCGTCTCGCTCGACGAGGTCGCAGCCCCGCCCTACGACGTCATCGACGCCGCCGAGCGGGAGAAGCTGGGGTCCCGGAGCCCGTGGAACGTGGTGCACGTGGACCTGGCGCAGCCCAGCGACGGTCGCGACCGCTACGAGACGGCCAGCTGCCGCCTGCACGAGTGGCTGGAGGAGGGGGTCCTGGCGACCGACCCCGAGCCCGCCTTCTACGTGTACAAAATGGGCTACCGCGACGACGACGGCACCGTCCGCCAGACCTCGGGGCTGATCGGCGCCCTGGAGCTCACCCCCCCGGGCCAGGGCGGCGTGCTGCCGCACGAGCAGACCATGAGCCGCCCCAAGGACGACCGGCTGAACCTGCTGCGGGCGTGCCGGGCCAACGTGTCGCCCATCTGGTGCCTCTCCCTGGCCGAGGGGCTGTCCGCGCTGTGCGACGTCGCCGGTCCTCCGCTGGCCCGCTGCACCGACGAGGAGGGCGTGCACCATCGCCTGTGGCGGGTCACCCAGCCGGCGGTGCTGGCCGCGGTGGCCGACACGGTCGCGTCGGCGCCGGTGGTGATCGCCGACGGGCATCACCGGTACGAGACCTCGCTGGCGTGGCAGCAGGAGGTGCGGGCGGCCAACGGCGATGCCCCCGGCGACCACGACCTGGTGCTCGCGTACGTGGTGGAGCTGGCCGACGACCAACTGTCGGTGGGCCCCATCCACCGGGCCCACTCGGCGCTGCCCGAGGGTTTCGACGCCGGCGAGGCCCTGGCTGGGCACTTCGACCTGACCGACGCCGGCCCACCCGGGCCGGACCTGCGCGCGCGCATGGCCTCGACCGGCGCCCTCGGCCTGGTCGAGGGAGGCCGGGCCTGGCTGGCTCGGCCCGCCACGGGCACCGACGGCGCCGACGGCTCCGAGCCCGACGCCGTCCTGTTGGCCCGGGCCCAGGCCGACTGGCCGCCGCACGACACCGAGCACCTGCACCGGGCCG
>JBPCJV010000245.1:0-5930 GCA_051004925.1 Acidimicrobiales bacterium
GCCTCCGACCGGACCGTGGACGAGACGACCGCCGACGGCATGGCGCAGGCTGACAAGACCGCCGACGGCATGGCGCAGGCTGACAAGACCGCCGACGGCATGGCGCAGGCTGACAAGACCGCCGACGGCATGGCGCAGGCTGACAAGACCGCCGGCGGCAGAGCGCCCGCAGGCCGGGCAAGGTCACGCCGCCCCCGCTGAGCAGGGCGTCCGCGGCGGTACACTGCCTCCTGGCCCGGTCGTCGAGGGCCCTCGGCACCTTCCCGAAAGGCCTCTCCTGAGCCGCTTCACCCCCGAACACGCTGCCGCCCTGGCCGGCCCGGAATGGCTGCGATCCCGCCGGACCGACGCGGCCGAGCGCTTCGCCTCGACGAGCCTGCCCACCGAGGCCGAGGAGATCTGGCGGTACAGCCGGGTGGCCGACCTCGACCTCGAGTTCTACGCCCCCCCGCCCGACGTCAGCCCCTCGGCCGATGCGATCCCGCCGGCGCTCGCCTCCGTGGTCGACGCGGCCGGTGAGCGCGCCGCCCTGGTGATCGTGCGCAACGGCAGGATCACCCATCTCGACGTCGACCCGGCGCTGGAGGAGAGGGGCCTGGTGGTGGCCGACGGGTCGACCCTCGCCGACGGCGACGAGCTGCTGGGGCGGGTAGCCGGGGCGGGCGTGGACGCCTTCACCGAGCTGAACCTGGCCTTCGGTTTGGGGCCGGTGGTCGTGCGGGTCCCCCGGGGCCTCGACGTCGAAGCCCCCGTGCTGGTCTTCCACTGGCTCGACGACGCCGGCGTGCCCGAGGGCACGGGCGTGGCCTCCTTTCCCCGCACGATCGTCGACACCGGGCCCGACAGCAGCGTGACCGTGGTCGAGCACCAGGGATCGGCCGACATCGCCGCCTTCGTCGACCCGGTTGTCGAGCTGCGGGCCGGCGACGCCTCCCGCCTGCGGTACGTCAACGTGCAGGACCTGGGCCCACGGGTGTGGCAGATCGGCTACCAGGCCAGCGCGGTGGGGCGCGACGCCACGCTGCGGTCGTCGGCGGTGGCCCTGGGCGGCTGCTACGCCCGGGTGCGCACCGACTCGCGCGTCGACGGCAAGGGCGGCACCAGCTACCTGACCGCGGCGTACTTCGCCGACGGCGACCGCATGCACGACTTCCGCACACTCCAGGACCACGTGGCCCCGTCGTCCACCAGCGAGCTGCTGTTCAAGGGCGTGGTGCAGGACCACGGTCGATCGGTCTACTCGGGCCTCATCCGGGTACGGAAGGAGGCGCGGGGCACCAACGCCTTCCAGACCAACCGCAACCTGGTGCTGTCGGAGGGGGCCAGCGCCGAGTCGGTGCCCAACCTGGAGATCGAGACCGACGACGTGCGGTGCAGCCACGCCTCGGCTGTCGGCCCCATCGAGGAGGAACAGCGCTATTACCTCGAGAGCCGGGGGGTGCCGCCCGACGTGGCCGAGCGCCTGATCGTGCTGGGCTTCCTGGGCGAGGTCATCGACCAGCTCCCGACCCCGTCGTTCATCGCCGCCTCGCGCTCGGCCGTGGCCCGGCGACTGGCCGCCGTCGAGTCGTGATGGGCCGGCGCGAGCGGCTGTGCGCCGTCGACGAGATGAAGCCGGGCACGGCTCGACGCTTCGACGTGGGCGAGCACCGCATCGCCCTCGTCCGCATCGGCGACGACTTCTACGCCGTGGGCGACCGGTGCAGCCACGCCGACTTCTCGCTGTCGGAGGGCGAGGTGTGGCCCGACGAGTGCGAGATCGAGTGCTGGAAACACGGCAGCACGTTCTCGCTGAAGACGGGCGAGCCCCAGTCGCTGCCCGCCACCCGCCCGGTCCCCGTGTACGACATCTCCGTCGACGGCACCGACGTGTTCGTGGAGCTGTCCTGATGAGCACGCTTGTGGTGTCGGGCCTGAAGGCCACCGCGGAAGGTCAGGAGATCCTCAAGGGGGTCGACCTCGAGGTGTCGTCGGGGGAGGTCCATGCGGTCATGGGCCCGAACGGGTCGGGGAAGTCCACCCTCGCCCACGTGATCATGGGCGGGCCCGGCTACGAGGTGACGGCCGGCAGCGTCACCCTCGACGGGGTCGACCTGGTGGGCCTCCCCACGTGGCAGCGGGCCCAGGCCGGGCTCTTCTTGGCCATGCAGTACCCCATCGAGGTGCCGGGAGTGTCGCTCGTGGACACCCTCTCCGAGGCCCTCGCCGCCCGTGGCCGTGACACCGCATCAGTGCGCGACCTGATCGTGGCCGAGGCGGGCCGGGCGGGCCTGTCCGACACGCTGCTGGCCCGACCGATGAACGTCGACCTGTCGGGCGGCGAGAAGAAGCGCAACGAGACCGTGCAGATGGCCGTGCTCGCGCCCCGCATCGCCGTGCTCGACGAGATCGACTCCGGTCTCGACGTCGACGCCCTCGGCATAGTCGCCCGCCGGGTGGAGGCCCTCACCCACGAACAGGGCCTGGGCGTGCTGGTCATCACCCACTACAGCCGACTCCTGCGCGAGCTCCTCCCCGACCGGGTGTCGGTGCTGCGCGGCGGGCGCATCGTCGCCTCGGGCGGCCCCGAGCTGGCCGAGGAACTGGAACAGACCGGCTACGCCGGGTACGAGGGTGGTTCGGAACCGCTCCCCTCGTAGTCCCGAGCGAGCCGGAGCGCTGGCGGAGGCGGGACCAGGGACGACCCCCGCCTGACGGGTCAGGGGCGGGGCGGGCGGTAGACCCCTGGGGGGAGGGTGGTCGTGGCTGCCGGTTCCGTCGGGGTGGGTCCGTCCGGCGGCACCACCTCCGGCTCGATCTCCGGTGGAGCCTCGGGCAGCGGCGGCGGGATGCCGTCGGGTCCGGCCACGTACACCGGCGTACCCAGCGGGACGAAGGACGGGAACCACTCCGCCGCGCTCATCGGTATGCGCACGCAGCCGTGCGACGCCGGCGAGGCCGGCACCGACCGGGAGCCGTGAATGGCGATGCCGCCGTCGAAGTAGTTCGGGTTGTAGAGCGACCCGAGCGGGCCCTCCTCCCAGCCCTGGGCCTGGCGGTAGACCTTGAACGAGCCGGGGTTGGTGTCGGCCCGGCGACACCAGCCCTCGGAGCAGAAGCGCTGGCCGTTACCCGTGGACACCGTGAGGATCTTGTACAGGGCATCGCCCTGGTAGAGGAACAGCACCTGGCGTTCGAGGTCGACCTCTACCCGGTCGGCTCCCCCGCCGGGCATCAGGGCGGTGGGCGACGAGGTGGCAGCGTTGACCGCGGCGATGACGTCGTCGGTGGCCCGGCCGGTGGGATCGGCACCGGTGATCTTCTGGAAGGCGGTGACCCCGTAGGCGGTGGTCTGGTCGTACTCCTCGTCGACCGAGCCCACGTCGTACTTCAGGCTGTCGAGCTTCTGCTCGAGAGCCGCCACCACCGGCCCACTGTCGCCCGGGCCCAGTCCCGGCGGAGGCGGTTCCTCGGTGGTGGTCGTGGTGTCGATCGTGGTGGTGGTAGACGTGCTGGTCGACGTGCTGGAGGTGGTCACGTCCGACTCGGCCTGGGAGGAGATCGACAGGCATTCCTCGTCGCCGCCACCGCTGCTGCAGGCGACCAGGGCGACGAGCAGGAAGGCCGCGCCGGACACGGTGTTGGAGAGGCGCCGTCGCCGGCCTGACGAGCTCCTCCGCACGGCCACGGGCCAACTGTAGGGCGCTTCGGGCGCCGGCGCGGCCATGGACCTGTTAGAACTCGCGGGGTCACGCCAGGTCTCAAGAGGAGCGCATTGTCTGCCTACGAGGACTTGATCGCCGCCGCGGATTCCGACTTCTCCCGCGACCAGTTCAAATCGGCCCACATCACCTACGGCGAGGCGCTGGCCGAAGGCGGCGACCGCGACGGCTACTGCCGGCAGATGCGGGGGATCTGCTCACGGAGAGTGGGCGAGCAGCGCCTGCAGAAGGCCATCGACAACCCCGACCAGCGGGAGGCCTTCCTCAACCAGGCGGCGAAGTGGCTGGCCAAGTCGGAGGCCAACCTGGAATCCGCCCTCGAGGAGGCACCCGAGCACGAGCGGTGCCCGATCAGGGAGGAACAGGCCCGCACCGAGGAGACCATCGCCCGGTTCGTCGAGATGTCCGGCGGCGACCCCGAGCGCCGCCTGGCCGCGGCCCGCAGCCTCTGGGACGAGGCCCTGGAGTCGTCGCCCCAGCCCTGAAAGCGACCATTCTTTACGCGCAATCCAACACAATGTGTTGGATTGCGCTGTGTTGGATTGCGCTGAAAGAACGGATCATGCCGGCAGCGCCTCGTAGGCCTGCCACATGGCCGCGTAGCGTCCACCCCGGGCCAGCAGCTCCTGGTGCGAGCCCTGTTCGGCCACCCGGCCGCCGTCGATGACCACGATGCGGTCCGCCCCCATGGCCGTCTGGAGACGGTGGGCGATCACCAGGGTCGTCCGGCCGGTGGCGACCAGGCGCATGGCCCGCACGACGCGTTCCTCGCTGGCCAGGTCGAGGGTCGACGTGGCCTCGTCGAGCAGCAGGATGGCGGGGTCCACCAGCCGGGCCCGGGCCAGGGCGATGAGCTGGCGCTGACCCGAGGAGAGCGACCGGCCCCGCTCGGTCACCTGGTGGTGGTAGCCGCCCGCCAGGGCGGCGATGAAGTCGTGGGCTCCCACCGCCTTCGCCGCCCGTTCCACCGCGGCGTCGTCGGCCTCGGGCCGTCCGTAGGCGATGTTGTCGCGCACGGTGCCCGAGAACAGGAACGGCTCCTGGGGCACATAGCCGAGCTGGCGACGCAGCGACCCGAGGTCGAGGTCGACCAGGGAGTGGCCGTCGACCAGCACCCGTCCCTCGGTCGGGTCGTAGAACCGGGCCACGAGCTTGAGCACCGTCGACTTGCCCGCGCCCGTCTCCCCCACCAGCGCCACCGTCTCCCCGGCCGCGATCTCGAGGTCGACCCCGTCGAGGGCGTGGTCCGCGGCGCCCGGGTAGCGGAAGCGCACGCCCTCCAGGCGAACCTCTCCCCGGATGCGGCCAGGATCGACGGGATCGTCCGCCTGGGCCAGGCTGGGCTCGATCGACAGCAGCTCGCCTATCTTGGCCACCGAGGCCCGTGCCTGCTGGTAGGTGTCGAACACCTGCGACAGCTGCTGGATGGGCGAGAAGAGCAGGTCGAGGTACAGCAGGAAGGCGATGAGCTCACCGGCGCTGACGCCACCGCCGCCCACCAGCCCGGCACCCACCCCGAGCACGACCGCCGCGGCCACCTCCGACAGCATCTCCACGAAGGGGAAGTAGGTGGCCACCAGGCGCTGGGCCCGCATGCGGGCGTCGAGGTGGCCCTGGGCGTCGCGGCGGAAGTCGTCAATGTTGCGCTCCTCGCGCCCGTAGGCCTGGGCCACCCGCACCCCGGACACGCTCTCCTGGAGGTTGGCGTTGACGGTGGCGATCCGCTCGCGCGCCGTGCCGTAGGCCCGATCCGACAGGCGCCGGAACCAGATCGTGGACACCACCAGGGGTACCAGCACCGTGCACGTGGCCAGCCACAGCTGGACGTTCATGGTGATCAGCACGATCGTCACGCCGACGAGGGTCAGCAGGCTGACCACCCCGCCGATGAGGCCGTTCTGCAGGAGGGTGGACAGCGCCTCGACGTCCGTGGTCATGCGGGTCATGATCCGACCCGCCATCTCCCGCTCGTAGTAGTCGATCCCCAGGCGCTGGAGGTGGGCGAAGATCCGCACCCGGAGGGCGAACAGGAGCCGCTCGGCGGTGCGGCCGGTGTACCGCTGCTGGACCCACACGTCGACCCAGTCGGCCAGCACCACGGCCAGGAACAGCCCGCTCACGGCCCAGAGCGCTCCCCGCGACCCGGCCACCACGCCGCGGTCGACGCCGGCGCGGACCAGGGCGGGGCCGGCCAGGGTGGCCAGGGCATCGAGCACGACCAGGGCCAGG
>JBPCJV010000246.1:0-9109 GCA_051004925.1 Acidimicrobiales bacterium
CGCCGGGGTCCTGCTGATCGTCGACCTGCTCTTCCTCCCCTGGCACAGCATCGACGTGGGCATCCTCGCCAGTCTCGACGTGGGAACCATCAACCGCACCGCCGTTCAGTCGCCCAAAGAGTTCTACGGGATCCTCGCCCTCCTCCTCACCGTGGTGATGGTGACCCAGGTCGCGCTGGCCCGCCTCACGACCGCCAAGCTCCCCCAGATCCCCGTGCCCTGGGGACACGTCCACGTGATCGCCGGGGTGTCCGTGCTGGTGCTGCTGCTGGTCAAGCTGCTCGTGGAGACCAAGTCGCTGGGCTACGGCGCCTGGTTGGGGGTCCTTCTGGCCGGGGCGCTCGCCTTTGGCGGGTACACCGTGAACAGGGAGTCCAGCGCCGCCTCCGGGGGCTTCATCCGCTGAAGCAGCCCATCAGCGGCGGGGCGGGGTGGAGCGCCTCGCGCCTCAGGCCGGCGATGAGCCCGGCCACCGTCGTGACCCTCCTTGCTCTCGCCTCCGCGGCGGCGGCGGTGCTCATCTCGCGGCTCGTCTTCCCGTTCCTGTCGGTCGACAACGACGACGCCATCACCCGTCTGCAGGCGGATGCCATCGCCCACGGCCACCTCTTCGTGCCCACGCTGGGCCTGCCCGACGCCCTCCGCCCGTGGCTGGCCGCCGTCGTCGACGACCAGTTCGTCCTCAAGTACGCGCCCGTGGTGCCCGTCATGATCGCCGCCAGCCAGGTGGTGACCGGTGGCCCCGGCCTCTACCTCGCCCTCCTGGCCGGGGGCACGGTGGCGATGACCTACCTGCTGGCCGTCGAGGTCCTCGGCAACCGGACCGAGGCCCTGGTGGCCGCCGCGCTGGTGGCCGCCTCCCCCCTCGTCGTGGTCCAGAGCGCGCTGCTGCTGTCGTACCTGCCGACCCTCCTGTTCCTCGAGACCTTCGCATGGGGCCTGATCCGCGGCGTGGCGACCAGTCGGCGCAGCCTCCTGGCCCTGAGCGGCCTGGCCCTGGGCACCGCCTTCTTCGCCCGGCCGTACGACGCCCTGATCTTCGGGCTGCCATTGCTGGCCTGGGCCTTCGTCCGGCGGGCACCCAACCGCCCGTCGCCGAGGCTGACGGCGTCCCTCGTCCTACCGGCGCTGGCTCCGGTAGCGGGCCTCCTGGCCTTCAACGCCGCGGCGACCGGCAGCCCGTTCCGTCCGCCCTTCGCCTTCCTCGAGCCGAGCGACGCCATGGGCTTCGGCGTCCGCAAGCTGTACGCCACCGATCCCCCGCACCGCTTCGGCCTCGTCGAGGGGCTCCAAGGGGTGGCCCGCCACGGCGCCCACTTCGACGTGTGGGCGGCAGGAGGGTTGGTGCTCGTGTTCCTGGCCGTCGTGACCGTCGCCCGCCGGAGGGTGTCGGGGGTGGGCTGGGCCCTGGTGGCCGTGGGCGTGCTCGTACCGGTCAGCTACATCGTGTTCTGGGGACCATGGAACGCGACCGTGCTGTGGGAAGGCACGCGCTACGTCGGGCCCTTCTACTTCCTGCCCGTGATCCTGCCCCTGGCTCTGTTCGGGGGTCGGGGACTCGTCGACGTGTTCCGCCGGCAGCGCCTCGCCGGTGTGCTGATAACGGGTGCGATCGTCGTGCTCAGTGCGACCGCGCTCGTGGGCATCCTGCGAGACAACGTCGGCTTCACCCGCCAGAACCGCTCACTCGCCCAACTCGTCGACCGGCACGGGCCCGACCAACTGGTGTTCACCACGTTGCCCACGCCGTTCCTGATGCACCCCACCGCGGTCGTGGCCAACCGGTGGGACGCAGGTGGCCCCATCGTCTACGCCGTCGAGCGGGGCGATGCCGACATCGACGCGGCGCAGCGCATGCCGAACCGCACCCCCTACCGGCTGCGCTTCACCGACGACTTCCGGGATCCTGACGCGGTGCTCACCGCCCGCCTCGAGCAGCTCCGCCTGGTGACCGGTCCGCGAGTGGAGATCCGGGTGGTCGCCCACCGCCCCACCACGATCGCCGTCCACCGGCCGACACCGCCACTGCGCGTGGGTCTGGCCGTGTCCGCGGCGGGCACCACGCGGGTGTACCCCCTCGGCGACGCGCCGGTGTACGACGAGCGCCTGGTGATCGACGGCGGCGGGGCCGAGCTCGCCGGGCGTACCGCCTCGGGTGAGCGGGCCGCGGCGTCGGGCGTCGGGCTGCGGGTGAGCCTGGTGGTGTGGCCACCCGGGGCGGCCCCAAACGAGGGGTCGGCGTCCACGGAGGCGGCCCAGGAGCTCGTCCCCCTGCGCCGCGCCGGGGGTGAGGTCGAGCTCCTCGTTCCGGCCGGACCCATTTGGACCACCGGCGGCGACACCGGAGCGCCGGCCCTTCTGGAACTTTCCGGTTGAGTCCGGCGGCCCGGTGCTATCCGGCCGCAGGGCCCGGGGCGCGGGCCGCCTCGGCCGCAAGATCGGAACGCACCATCATCTCCACCAGCTCCGGGAAGTCCACCCGGGGCTTCCAGCCCAGCGTTGTACGGGCCTTGGTGGCGTCGCCCGTGAGCACGTCGACCTCGGCGGGGCGGTCGAACCGGGAGTCGCGCTCCACGTAGTCGTGCCAGTTGCCCAGACCCGCGGCGGTGAACGACAGTTGGAGGAACTCACGCACCGTGTGGGTCTCCCCCGTGGCGATCACGTAGTCGTCGGCCTCGTCCTGCTGGAGCATCAGCCACATGGCCTCGGCGAAGTCGCCGGCGAAGCCCCAGTCGCGGGAGGCGTCGAGGTTGCCCAACACGAGCTTGTCCTGCAGACCCAGCTTGATGCGGGCCACGGCGTTGGTGATCTTGCGGGTGACGAACTCCAGGCCCCGGCGGGGCGACTCGTGGTTGAAGCAGATCCCCGAGGCCGCGTACAGGCCGTAGGCCTCTCGGTAGTTGATCGTGGTGTAGTGCCCGAAGACCTTGGCCGCGCCGTACGGCGAGCGCGGGTGGAACGGGGTGGCCTCGGTCTGGGGGGTCTCGCGGATCTTGCCGAACATCTCCGACGACGACGCCTGGTAGAAGCGAATGTCGTTGTCGCGGGACCCGCCGACCACGCGGATGGCTTCGAGCATGCGGAGCACTCCG
Source organism: Acidimicrobiales bacterium (assembly GCA_051004925.1). Taxonomy (GTDB): domain Bacteria; phylum Actinomycetota; class Acidimicrobiia; order Acidimicrobiales; family AC-14; genus DATAQC01. Next base: position 3,093 of record JBPCJV010000246.1, read on the forward strand.
AGGCCGGTGATGTCGGCGGTCAGCTCGGGCTGGCGGAACGAAAGCGCCACGAAGCTGATGGCGCCGAGGTTGTAGACCTCGTCGGGTTGCACCTGCTCGACCACACCGATGAGCGACGACAGGTCCTGGAGGTCGCCCTCGACCAGCTCGAGACTGGGCGTCTCCTCCTGGATCATCTGGATCTTGGGGTTGGCCTGCCCCCGCACCATGCCGACCACGTCGTAGCCCTTCTCCACGAGAAGTTGGGCGAGGTAACGGCCGTCCTGGCCGGTGATTCCGGTTACGAGAGCTCTGGGCACGAGAGCAGAACCTACTCGGCCCACGCACACGGCCCCTTCGTGCCATCGTTGACCGTGGCCACCGTGGACCCGGTTCGAACCGCAGGCTCGCCGTCCGCCGACACGACTCTCGCCGCCGACACGACTCTCGAGGCCGACACGACTCTCGAGGCCGACACAGTCGTGGTCGGTGGAGGCCCGGCGGGAGCGGCAGCCGCCATCGTGCTGGCGCGGGCGGGGCGCGACGTCGTGCTGGTCGACAAGGCCCGGTTCCCACGCGACAAGTGCTGTGGTGACGGGCTGACGGCCGCCGCCCTGCGCGAGCTCGAGGACCTCGGGGTGCAACCCGAGTCGGTCCCCGGCTGGCATCCCGTCGAGGAGGCGCGCGTGTGCTCCCCGTCGGGCCACACCGTGAGCCTCCCCCTACCGGAGGGCCAGGGCCTCTTCGCCGCCGTCGCGCCCCGCGCCGCCCTCGACGCCGCCGTCGTCGACGCCGCCCGCGCTGTCGGCGTCAAGGTGCACGACGGCCATGCCGTGGTCTCGGCGACCACCGACCCCGACGGCGTCGAGTTGGGAGTCGAGGGCCTCGGTCGGGTGCGGGCGCCCTTCGTCATCGGAGCCGACGGTGCGTGGTCGCCGCTGCGCCACCTCCTCGGCGCCCACATCCCCGGCTACCTGGGCGACTGGCACGCCTTCCGCCAGTACTTCTCCGACGTCGGTCCCGACGCCGACGCCCTGTGGGTGTGGTTCGAGGCCGACCTGTTGCCGGGCTACGCCTGGTCGTTCCCGCTCCCGGGCGGCCGGGCCAACGTGGGATTCGGCATCCAGCGCGACAGCGGCGTCGCCGTTCGCGACATGAAACGCCTGTGGCCCGACCTCCTGAGCCGGCCCCAGATCCGGCGGGTGCTGGGCGACGACGCCCGAGCCGAGGGCGCGCACAAGGCCTGGCCCATACCGGCGCGCGTCGAACGCATGCCACTCACCGCTGCCGGCGGCCGCGTCCTGTTCGTGGGCGACGCCGCTGCCGCCACCGATCCGCTCACCGGGGAGGGCATCGCCCAGGCCATGCTCACCGGCCGTCTGGCCGCCGAAGCCGTGCAGGCCGCCGGGCCGCCCCGACCTGTGCTCGCCGGCCGCCGGTACGCGGCGGAGGTGGAACGGGCCCTCTTCGCCGACCACCGCCTCGCCGGCCGGCTCTCGAGCGTGCTCAGCCATCGGAAAGGCGCCCGGGCGGCGATCCGCCTGGCCGGCGCAAGCGACTGGACCAGGCGCAACTTCGCCCGATGGCTGTTCGAGGACTACCCGAGGGCGGTGGTGGCCACGCCCGCCCGCTGGCACCGCGGACTGTTCGCCGGCCCCGGCGCGTATCGCTGACCGGCGGGCACCCGGTTCCTACAGTGTCGCCCGCCGGAGCTCGGCGAACATCTCGACCAGGGCAGGGAGCTGGTAGTGCGCCTGGGCCCCACTGGGGTTGGCCACGACCCACAGCCGGCTCCCGGCCAGCGACTCGGGCTGCGGCCCCATGACCGCGTGGCGGCGGCCGAACCCGGCTCGGTAGGCCTGCAGGCCCACGACGGCAACGATCCGCGGCCGGTACCGGCGCACCTTGTCGTCGAGCGCCGACGCGCCGGCGCGGAGCTCGTCGGGGCTCAGCTCGTTGGCCGTGCGGCTCGCCCGGGCCACCAGGTTGGTGATGCCGACCCCTGCTCCAAGCAGCTCGCCCTGCTCCGCCGGCGCCAGGAGCCGGTCGGTGAACCCGGCCTGGTGGAGCACCTTCCAGAACCGGTTCGACGGATGGGCGAAGTGCTGCCCGACCGCCGCAGACCACAGGCCGGGGTTGATGCCGCAGAACAGCACCTTGAGCCCCGGGGCGATGACTTCAGGGATGGTCCGGCCCGCGGCGGCGGCGAGCTCCTCGCGGCGCATGCCCCCGGTCTACCCAGTCACCTCACGGCCGTGCTCGGCGCGGTGACCGTCCTGGCCGAGGCCGGCTACACCTTCCCTCGGGTGGCCGGCACCAGCGGCGGCGTCGCTCCTGGGAACTGAGGATGGAGCGTGGCAACGTCAGCCGTCGCCGGTGTCGTTCTCCCTGCCTGGCACGGCGGAGTCGGCGACCTGCCGCGCCAGCTCCCGGAGCTTGATGTTCAGGCGCTGTGACCCTCGCCGGAGGATGTCGAACGCCTCGTCGGCGGTCACGCCCTGCTTGGCCATGATGATCCCCTTGGCCTGCCCGATGAGGTCGCGGGACTGCAGCGCCGTCTCCATGTGCTCGCCGTGCCGCGACGTGGACAACGCCACCCCGGCGTGGGCGGCGAAGACCGAGCCCACGGCCCGGTCCTCGTCGCCGAACGCGGCCCGGCGCGTGGAACTCAGGTTGAGGCCTCCGAGGGTCTCCTGCTCCACGAACAGACGGAAGCACAGCATGCTCGAGACCCCGGTCTCCTCGAAAGCCCGCTGCGAGAAGCTGGGCCACCGCTTTTCCTCGACCAGGTCGTCGGTCTGGAAGACCTGGTGGTCGCGGATGGCATCGAGGCACGGTCCCTCGCCCGTCTCGTACTGGATCGCATCCACGCGGCGCGGGATGTCGTTGCTGGAGGCCGGCGTCGAGATCCGCTTGCCCTCGACGACCGAGACGCAGGCATGCTCGCAACCGTCGATCGTCTCCACGGCCAGATCGACGATCTTCTGGAGCGTGGCCTGGACCGACTGTTCCGACAACAGTGCCCTGGCGATCTCCGCGAAGGTCTGGGAAAGGTCGGCGGTCTCGGGCAACGGACCTCGCCTCCTCCTCTCGATGGTGTGCTCCCTCGAAGTCTACGCCACGACCCGGCGGACCGACCCCGAACCTCGCCTACCGCAGTCGGGCGGTGGCGAACTCGGCCATGCCCTCGGCAAAGTCCACACCCGCTACGAACCCGAGGCCGGTCCGGGCCCGGACGGGTGACGCCAGGATGTGGCGAACGTCGCCGAGGCGGAACTCACCTGTGACCTGCGGCCGGGGCGCGGTCGGGCCGAAGGCGTCGGTCAGGGCCTCGGCCATCTCCCCCACCGTGTGTGCCGTGCCGCTGGCCACGTTGAACGAACACCCGTCCGGGGGGCCACCGGTGAGGGCAGCCAGGTTGGCGCGGGCCACGTCGGCGACATGCACGAAGTCCCGCTGCTGGCGGCCGTCCTCGAAGACCTGGGGGGCGTCCCCCCGTTCGAGGGCGCTCCGGAAGATGGCGGCCACGCCCGCGTACGGGGTGTCGCGGGGCATCCGCGGCCCGTAGACGTTGTGATAGCGCAACGCCGTCACCGTCAGGTCGCGCTGACGGCCGAACACCTGGCACAGGTGCTCCTGGTGCACCTTGGTCGCGGCATAGGTGTTGCGGGGGTCGAGGGCCACGTCCTCGTCGATCGTCTCCACGGTCAGGCTCCGCGCGCAGGTCGGGCACTGGGGCTCGAACTCGCCGGCGGCCAGCCGCGCCGGGGAACGGGGGGCGGGGCGGATGACGCCGTGGGCGTCGCAGCGGTAGCGCCCCTCGCCGTACACCACCATGCTGCTGGCCAGCACCAGCCGGCCGCCGAACCGGGAACGTTCGAGGGCGGCCAGCAGCTCGGCCGTGCCGATGTCGTTCACGCTCGTGTACTCGGCCATGTCGGCCACCCCCCTCTCCAGCCCGACCTTGGCCGCGTGGTGCGACACCGCCTCGACCCCTGCGCAGGCGCGGTCGACGACGTCGGGGTGGCGGACGTCGCCCCATACGTACTCGGCATCCGGATGGAGGTCCTCGGCGCGCCGCTCCCGGCCCGCAGGGTCCACCGCCAGGTCGAGCACCCGCACGTCCCATCCCGCCTCCAGCAGGACCTCCACCACGTGCGACCCGATGAACCCGGCACCCCCGGTGACGAGAACCCTCATCGGAACGCCGCCCGGAGGGCTTCGATTTCTCGCTCCGAAGACGGGTGGCACGTGGGGAGGGGCCCGCCGCCCGGATGGCGGTGGGAGCCGTCGATCTCCCGGCGCAGGGTGCGATAGTGGCGGGCGACGATCTCGGGGGCGTCGCCGAGGCGAGTAGCCAGGGCCGAGACCTGTCGGACCAGAGCCACGGCGACCAGGGCACCCACGGCGCCGACGGCCGCGATCACGACGAGCACGACCTCGAGGTGGTGCTGGGAGACGGAGCCCCTTCGAACCGCCACCAGGGCCCCAACCGCCACGGCGACGAGGATGAGCAGGACGGCCACGGTGATCCGGGCCCACCGGCGGACGACGACCGACTGGAACCCGGCCGGGGCCGGCGACCGCGTCCCCGACTTCCCGTCGTCTGCCATCACGTGTAGTTCGGACCCCACGGTGGAAGCGTACGGGGCGAGTCGGCATGGAGTCTGCATCGGGTGCCGTCGCAGACCTGGGTGGATGGCTTAGCGTCGTGTCCGTGCCCGACGTGATCCTTCCCGTCCTCGACGAGGTCGAGGCGCTTCCGTGGGTGCTCGGGCGGATGCCCTCCGGCTACCGGGCGATCGTGGTCGACAACGGCTCCACCGACGGCTCTGCGGAGGCGGCCGCCTCATTGGGGGCCCACGTCGTAGTCGAGGACCGAAAGGGGTTCGGCTCGGCCTGCTGGGCCGGGCTCGGTGCCGCCACCGACGACACGGTGTGCTTCATGGACTGCGACGGGTCGCTCGACCCCGCCGACCTGGAGGCCGTGGCCGCTCCCGTGCTGTCGGGCCGGGCCGAGCTGTGCATGGGAAGGAGGATGGCCGAACGGGGGGCCTGGCCGTTGCATGCCCGGGCGGCCAACCGCGTGCTGGCCCTGGAGCTCCGGCGCCGGGCGGGCCTGCGCCTGCGCGACCTCGGGCCCATGCGGGTGGCCCGTCGTCAGGCGCTCGTCGACCTCGCCATCCAGGACCGCCGTTCCGGGTGGCCGCTGGAGATGGTGCTGCGGGCCGTCGACGCCGGTTGGCGCGTCACCGAGGTGCCCGTCGCCTACCGCCGTCGGAGCGGCCACTCTAAGGTCACCGGCACCGTCGGCGGCACGGTGCGAGCCGTGCGCGACATGTCGGCGGTATTGCGATGAGCGTCGCCAACCCGGGCGGGATCATCGTGATGGCGAAGGAGCCGGTGGCGGGCCGGGTCAAGACCCGCCTCTGCCCACCCTGCACGCCCGGGGAGGCGGCCGCGCTCGCCGCCGCGTCCCTCGCCGACACCCTCGCCGCCGTCGCGGCCACTCCGGCGGCGTGGCGCACCGTCGCCTTGGAAGGATCTCCCGGCCCCTGGCTTCCTTCCGGTTTCGGCGTGGTGGCCCAGCGGGGGGCGGGCCTCGACGAGCGACTGGCCGCGGCCTTCGCCAACGCCGGCACGCCGGCGTTGGCCATCGCCGCCGACACGCCCCAGGTGACCCCCGAGCTGCTCGGCCTCGCCCTCGCCACGCTCGCCGAGCCCGGCGTCGACGCCGTTCTGGGCCCCACCGACGACGACGGCTACTGGGTTCTCGGGCTGCGGCGGTCGGACCCGCGGGCCGTGGTGGGCGTGCCCATGAGCAGCCCCCGCACCCTCTCCGCCCAGCGAGCCCGGCTCGACGAGTTGGGGTTGCGGGTGGCCGGTCTGCCAAGCCTGCGCGACGTGGACGGCATCGACGACGCCCGAGCGGTGGCTGCGGCCATCCCGGCCTCGCGCTTCGCCGCCGCCCTGGCCGGCATCCTCCCGACGGTCGGACGACGATGAAGGCTCCGGCGGCGATCTCGCGGGTGCATGAC
>JBPCJV010000247.1:0-6470 GCA_051004925.1 Acidimicrobiales bacterium
ATCACGACCACCTCGAACACGAGCACCAGGACTCCCACCCGGGCGTCGTCGTACCCGAGAGGCTCGTCCCAGCGCAGCGTCGACGTGATGTCGAGCGCGGGGACGGAGTCGACGAGGTGCCAGGCGAAGAAGTCGATGACACCCTGCCGGCAGCCTGGGCCATGCATGGCCACATCGGGCCGGCCATGTGGTCGGTGCGGGGAGTGGCTCAGGCCGCCGAGGGCGACGGCCGGGGCGTCACCATGCCACTTGCAGTGCATTGGTGCCGCGGATGACGAGCGTCTGGCGGTACTCGACGGCCTGGCCCTCCACGAGACGCAGACCGGGCAGGCGGTCGAGCAGGACCTCGTAGGCGATCCTGGCCTCGATGCGGGCGAGGACGCGGCCCGCGCACTGGTGCAGGCCGGCGACGAACGTGAGGTGCTCGGCCCCGTGCTCCCGGCCCGGCTGGTACTCGTCGGGCGACGCGAAGTGGGCGTCGTCAAGGTTGGCGGAGTGGGACACGAGCAATACCCGGGACTCCGCGGGGATGGTGACGCCGGCGACGACGACGTCCTCGGCTGCCCTGCGGATGACGGACGGCACCGGAGCGGTGAGACGGAAAACCTCTTCCAGGGCGTCGGGGATGAGGGTCGGGTCGGCGCCGAGGGCCTCCCAGCGGCTGCGCGGGTCGAGGAAGACCATGGCGGCGTTGCCGATCAGGCAGGCGACGGTCGGGTGGCCGGCGAAGGTGAGCCCGGTGAGCGTGCTCACCAGCTCGCCGTCGCTGAGCGGCGGGTCGCCTTCGTAGTGCACGAGGTCGCTGGTGATGTCGATTCCGGGGTGGGCCCGCTTCTCGGCGATGAGGTCCCGCAGGAACTGGTAGTACTCGGCGATGCCGGCCGCCGCCGCGACCTGCTCCTCGGGGCCCATTAGCGTCGTCATGAACGAGATCAGGTTCTGGCTCCACCGCTGGAAGTCGGCGACGTGTTCGGGGCCGGCACCGAACAGCGCGGCGACGATGCTGATCGGCAGCGGGGACGCCAGTCCCGCGATCAGGTCGGCTTCGTCGCCGCCGGTGTCCATGCCGTCGACCAGCTCGTTGGCGATCCGTCGGACCTCGGGCTCCAGCGCGGCGAGGCGGGGCGGGGTGAAGGCGGGGTCGAGGGGGGCGCGCAGGCGGGTGTGGTGGGGCGGGTCGACGCCGACGGCGTTGGGGCCCGGGTACAGCATCTGGCCGAGCATGCCCGCCGCCTCACTGGGCGCGGTGTTGAACGAGGAGAACCTCGTGGTGTCCTGCAGGGCGGCGAAGACGTCGTCGTAGCGGGTGAAGACCCACATGTTGAGCAACGGCGAGTGGAACACGGGGGCCTGGCGACGGGCCCGTTCGTAGAAGGGGTACGGGTTGGCCAGCTGGTCGGGTGCGAAGGGGTTCCAGTCGGCGCCGAAGGAACCAGCGGGACCACCCGTGACCTCAGACATGCCGTCTCCCATGTTTCGACGATTGGCGTGGGCGGAATCTTGCCGCGATGAGGGGCCCGCGTCCACGGGTGGCGTCGCCGTCCTCGGTGTTCGCGGCTTCCGGCCATGGGCTCTTCCTGTGCGACACACGACGACGGACGCGGAACGAGGAGGCGCCTTCGCCGGGCTCAACCGCCGGACCCTCCGCCATATGGACACGGCCGAGACGGCCTGGCTGGCCGGTGAGGTGGGCGAGGCCGCCCGGCCGCGCTTCGCCTCCTTCGCCCGAAGGCCAGGATCGGCAGGAAGATGAAGCCGTGCAATGCCAGGCCCACCCCGAAACCCGGACCCTTGCCGAACGCCTTGGCCAACAACCTGGCGGTCACGCCGTCGGCCGGCTCGGTCAGAGGCCGAGTCGTCAGAGGCCGAGGCGGTCCAGCGCCTGGGGCCGGCGCTGCCAGTCCTTGTCGACCTTGACCACCAGCTCGAGGTACGCCCCCGGTCGCAGCTGGGCCCGCACCGCAGTGCCGACCTCCTTGAGCACAAGTCCACCGTGGCCCACCACGATGCCCTTCTGGGAATCGCGCTCCACCAGGATCTCGCAGCGGATGCGGGGCCACTCCCACTCGGTGACGCGGCAGGCGATCGAGTGCGGCAGCTCGTCGCGGGCCACGATGAGTAGCTGCTCGCGCACGAGCTCGGCCACCCAGAGGGCGTCGGGCACGTCGGTGACGGTGTCGTCGGGGTAGTACTGGGGCCCCTCGGGCATGCGACTCACGACGGCGGCAACCAACTCGTCGACCCCGTCGCCGGTGAGGGCGGAGATCGGGAAGTACTCGTCGAGGTCGAACTCCGCGGCGCGCGTGAGCTGGGTGGCGATCTGCTCCGGGGTGGCGGCGTCGACCTTGTTCAGCACGCACAGGGCTCCGGGAGGCACCCGCGAGGCGACGAAGCGGTCGCCCTTGCCGACGGGTGCCGTCGCGTCGATCACCAGGCACACGACGTCGACGTCGTCGAGCGTGCCCGTGGCCGTGGCGTTCATGCGCTCGCCGGCCGCGGTGCGGGGCTTGTGGATCCCCGGGGTGTCGACGAACACCACCTGGGCGTCGTCGGTGTTGAGCACGCCCCGGATCTGGTTGCGGGTGGTCTGCGGTTTGTCGGACACGATGGCCACCTTGGTGCGGCAGATGGTGTTGAGCAGCGTCGACTTGCCCACGTTGGGCCGGCCCACGAGCGAGGCGAAGCCCGACCTCAACCTTCGCCTTCCACCCGCTGGGGTTTGGAGATGCGCACCCGGCCGATGCGGCGGCCCTGCACCTTCTCCGCCCGCAACCGGTGGCCGTCGTACTCGACCGACTCGCCCTCGGTGGGCACGTGGCCAAGCAGGTTGTAGACGAGCCCGCCGACGGTGTCCCAGTCGCCCTTGGGGAACTCCACGTCGAGCAGGTCGTTGAGCTCGTCGATGGGCATCCGGGCGTTGACCCGGACGTCGCCCCCTGTGAGCGGCTCTGCCGTGGCCTCCGCCACGTCGTACTCGGCGACGATCTCGCCCACCAGCTCCTCGATGAGGTCCTCGAGGGTGACGAGCCCGGCGGTGCCGCCGTCCTCGTCCACGACGATGGCCATGTGGGCCTTCTCCCGCTGCATCTCGGGCATGAGCTCGGCTACCCGCTTGGTCTCGGGCACGAACCGGGCGGGGCGCACGAGGTTGCGTACGGGCTCCTCGCCGCGGCCGTCGCGCATGGCCCGCATGAGGTCCTTGGCGTAGACGATGCCGGCAATGTCGTCGATGCCCTGCTCGTAGACGGGGATGCGGCTGAACCCGGCCGCCATCACGACCTCCATGACGTCGCTCAGTGACGCTCGGGCCTCGACCGACACCATGTCGGGACGGGGGATCATCACCTCGCGCACCACCGTGTCGCCGAACTCGAGGATCGAGTTGATGAGCTGGCGCTCCTCGCGCTGGATCACGTCCTCCTCCACGGCCACGTCGGCCATGGCCAGCAGTTCCTCCTCGGAGACGAAGGGGCCGCTCTTCAGGCCCTTCCCGGGGACGATGACGTTGGAAAGCGAGATCAGGGCCCGGGCGAGGAGCCGCAGGGGGGGGAAGCGCACGATGAACAGGACCAGGGGGGCCACGAGGAGGGCGGCGCGGTCGGGATGCTGCACGGCGAAGGTCTTGGGCACCGCCTCGGCGGTGACGAAGATCACGACGACCTCGAAGGCGGTGGCGGCGAGGACCCCCCACGGCCCCAGCTGGCGTTCGGCCACGACACCGATGAGCGTGGCCGCCACCAGGTGGCAGAGCAGCACGAGGAACAGCACCGGGTTGAGGAAGTCCTCGGGGTGCTCCACCAGGCGCAGAAGGGCCTTGGACCCTCGGCGCTTCTCCTCGACCAGGCTCAGCGCCTTGACCCGGTTGGTGCGGGTGAGGCTGGTCTCGGCCATGGCCAGGAAGGCGGCGACCATGATGAGCAACGCCACGGCGACAACCACGACGATCTCGGTGGTGCTCACGGGCGGTGGAAGCGTTCGAGCAGCTCCTGCTCGCGACGCTCCATCCTCTCGGCCTCGTCGGGTTGCGCGTGGTCGAGACCGAGGAGGTGGAGGACGCCGTGCACGACCAGGAGGGCCAGCTCGTCGTCGTAGGTGCCGGCGTGGGCGGGAGCGTTGCGCCGGGCCACGGCGGGGCAGACCACGATGTCGCCCAGGATGGTCGGTAGGTCGGACATCTCGGGTTCGGCGCCGGGCCCCGGGCCGAGGGAGTCGGCCGATCGGGGTCCTTCGTAGACGTCGTCGTCGATGGGGAAGGCCAGCACATCGGTCGGCCCCGTGCGGCCGAGGAACCGCAGGTTCAGCTCGGCCATGGCCCGCTCGTCGACGAAGAGTACGGAGGCCTCGACGTCGCCCCGGACGCCCTCGGCCTCGAGCACGCGGCTGGCCAGGCCGACCCAGCGAGCGGTGTCCACGGGCTCGTCGGACTGCTCGTCGGCGCCGAAGACGTCGACCTGCCCCGTGCGCGGGAGGCTGTGGCTCCGCAGGACAGGAGGTGCCGTCACGCGTGGAGCGTCGCCGGGGCCGTCCGCCAGGGGACCGTCGTCGGTCGGGGTCTCACTCAACGAGGGACCTCGGCGCGTTCGTAGGCGTCGACGATGTCGCCGACGATGCGGTGGCGGACGACGTCGCGCGAGCTGAGGTGCACGAAGGCCACTCCGTCGATGTCGGTGAGCACGGCCTCGAGACCGAGCATGCCGCTGCGCCCCGCGGCCAGGTCGACCTGGGTCACGTCGCCCGTGACCACCGCCTTGGAGCCGAACCCGATGCGGGTGAGGAACATCTTCATCTGCTCCGGCGTGGTGTTCTGCGCCTCGTCGAGGATGCGGACGCTGTCGTTGAGAGTGCGGCCCCGCATGTCGTCGATGGGCGCCACCTCGATGGTGTCGCCGTCGAGGAGGCGCTTGGCCCCCTCGGGCCCGAGCATGTCGTAGAGGGCGTCGTAGAGCGGGCGGAGGTAGGGGTCGACCTTGGCCATGAGGTCGCCGGGAAGGAACCCCAGCCGCTCCCCGGCCTCCACGGCGGGACGGGTGAGGATGATGCGGCTCACGGCCCTGGCGTTGAGGGCCTGCACGGCGAGGGCGACGGCCAGGTACGACTTGCCCGTGCCGGCAGGGCCGATGCCGAAGGTGACCACGTTGCAGGCGATGGCGTCGACGTACCTGCGCTGGCCACTGGTCTTGGGCCGCACCGTGCGACCACGGCCCGAGTGGAGCACCTCGGTGGCCATCACGACCGACGGCAGCTCGTCGGCCTTCACCATGTCGATGGTGCGGCCCACGTCGGCGGCGTCGAGACGGTGACCCTGGCGGAGGAGCACGACCAGCTCCTCGAACAACCGCCCCACCCGGTTGGCGTCGGTGCCGCTGACGGTGATCTCGTTGCCCCGGACCAGAATCTCGGCGTCGTCGAACGCCGCCTCGATGAGGCGGAGCAACTCGTCCTGGTGGCCGACGAGGCCAACCATGAGACGGTTGTCGGGGACGAGAACCTTGATCTGGGTCGTGGACACTGGTGAGGAGGCCACGTTACCGGCTCGCTCTCAGCCAGGCGGCCAGTCCATGGGCCGGCCCCCGAGGACGTGCATGTGCAGATGGGGGACGGAGTTGCGGGCGTCTTCGCCGACGTTGAGCACCAGGCGCCAGCCCCGCTCCCCCAGGCCCTCGGACTCGGCCACCCGCTGCGCCGTCTGGAGGAGCTCGGAGAGCATCTCTGCGTGCGCCGGTTCGACGGTGGCCGCCGACTCGATGTGCTCGCGGGGGACGACGAGCACGTGGGACGGCATCACCGGGCTCACGTCGCGGAAGGCGAACGTCAGCGGCGACGAGGCCAACTCCTCGGCCGGCAGCTCACCGGCGACGATGCGGCAGAAGATGCAGGTGTTCGTCTGGTCGCCCACGTCCCCAAGGTAGCCAGCCGGCCCCCCCGGTACCGTGAGCCCCGTGACGGGGTGGCTGAATCTCGACGAGGTCGAGCGCTGGGCGGCCGAGGCCCGGGCCCGCGACGCGGCCGACGCCCGCGTGCGCGAGCGCTGGCTCCGCCGCCAGGCAGAGGAGGAGGCGGCCTTCGCCGGCCTGCTCGTGAGCCTGGCCGAGCGCGGTGTGCCGGTGATCGTGGCCACGACCGGCGGGCGCCACCACGTGGGGCGGGTCGAGGCGGTGGGCGCCGACTTCACCGTCGTCACCACGACCGGGGACCGCAGCACGCTCGTGTCGCTCGCCGCGGTGGCGGCCGTGCGCCTGACCGGTCCACGCGGAGGGAGCCGGGAGGAGCGGCGCGACCGACCGGGTGCCGGCGGCACGGCCGAGCCGGGTGGCGGTGTGGCGCGTCTGGGCCCAAGCGGCCCTCCGAGCGGAGTGATGGGCGCGGCGGCCGACGCCAGCCCCGACAGTCGCGATCGCCGGGTGACGGTGACCATGGCCGACGTGATCGGCCATGCGGTGGAGAGCCGGCCCCGCGTGCAGGTGTTCGCC
>JBPCJV010000248.1:0-5005 GCA_051004925.1 Acidimicrobiales bacterium
CCGAGGCCCGGGTGCTCATGCTGTCGGCCAACAACGTGCTGTCGCCGGCCAACGGCCGGCCCCTCACCGTGCCCAGCCAGGACATGGTGATCGGCATCTACTACCTCACCGAGAAGGTCGCCGGGGCGAAGGGTGAGGGCCGTCGGTACCGTCACCTGTGGGAGATCGAGCAGGCCTATGACAACCACGAGCTCGAGGTCCACGCCGAGATCCAGTTCTCCGACGGCGGGTTCGACGACGACGGCGTGCCCACGCACCGCATCACCACCCCCGGTCGCCTGTTGTTCGAGGCCGCCCTGCCGCCCGACTTCGCCGAGCGGTTCGGCTACATCGACAAGGCCGTCAAGAAGCGCCACATCACCGACATCGTCGAGAAGCTGGTCGACGAGTACACCAAGGCCACCGTGGCCAAGAGCCTCGACGCCATCAAGGACATCGGCTTCCGGTTCGCCAGCCAGTCGGGCCTGACCATCTCCATGGACGACGTGAAGAACCAGCCGGAGAAGGCCGTGATCCTCGACCGCTACGAGAAGGAAGCGGACAAGATCGAGGCCCAGTTCAAGCGGGGGATCATCACCGACGACGAGCGGCGCCAGAAGGAGGTGGAGATCTGGATCAACGCCACCGAGGAGGTTCGGCGGGCCATGCAGAAGACCCTCGGAGGCGAGACCTTCAACCCCATCGACATGATGCTGAACTCGGGAGCCCGAGGCAACATCATGCAGGTCAGCCAGATCGCCGGTATGCGCGGCCTCGTGGCCAACCCGCGGGGCGAGATCATCCCCCGGCCGATCAAGAGCAACTTCCGGGAGGGCATGTCGGTCCTCGAGTACTTCATCTCCACCCACGGGGCCCGCAAGGGTCTGGCCGACACCGCCCTGCGCACCGCCGACTCCGGCTACCTCACCCGCCGTCTGGTCGACGTGGCCCAGGAGCTCATCATCCGCAGCATCGACTGCGGCTCCACCCGCGGCCTGTGGTTGGAGAACGTCAGCGCCGACCGCCCCGACCAGCGCAGCAACCTCGAGACCCGGCTCTACGGGCGTACGCTCGTCGACGCCGTCACCCTGGCCGACGGCCGGGAGCTGCCGGCCAACACCACCGTCGGCGAGCCCGAGATGGCCGCCCTGCGCGACGACCCCGATGTCAACCGGGTCCGGGTGCGCTCGGTGCTCACCTGCGAAGCCACCCATGGCGTGTGCGGCCTCTGTTACGGCCGTTCCATGGCCACCGGCAAGGCCATCGAGCTCGGTGAGGCGGTCGGCGTGATCGCCGCACAGTCCATCGGCGAGCCCGGGACCCAGCTGACCATGCGGACCTTCCACACCGGCGGCATCGCCGGTGAGGACATCACCCACGGACTGCCGCGGGTGGTCGAGCTCTTCGAGGCCCGCACCCCCAAGGGCAAGGCCGTGCTGGCCCGGACCTCCGGCGCGGTGCGCCTCGCCGAGGACGACGTGAAGGGTCGCACCGTCACCATCGTCGGCGACGACGGCAGCGAGGAGAGCTACCCGGTCTCCACCCGCGACGTCACCCGCCTCCTGGTGCGTGACAACCAGGAGGTGGCGGCCGGCGACGCCCTCATCGAGGGCCCGAAGGACCCCAAGGAACTGCTGGAGATCAAGGGCATCCGCGACACCCAGCAGTACCTGGTCGACCAGGTCCAGCTCGTGTACAGGGCCCAGGGCGTGTCCATCCACGACAAGCACATCGAGCTCATCGTCCGCCAGATGCTGCGCCGGGTGCTGGTGGCCGAGGCCGGCGAGTCGGAGTTCCTGCCCGGCGAGCGGGTCGACGCCCGGCAGTACGCCGACGTCAACCGGTCGCTCGTCACCGCCGACAAGAGGCCGGCCCAGGGGCGCCCCGAGCTCATGGGTATCACCAAGGCGTCGTTGGCCACCGAGTCGTGGCTGTCGGCGGCGTCGTTCCAGGAGACCACCCGGGTCCTCACCGAGGCGGCCATCGAGGGCAAGTGCGACCAGCTGATGGGCCTGAAGGAGAACATCATCATCGGCAAGCTCATCCCCGCGGGGACGGGCATGGAGCGCTACCGCAACCTCGACATCCACGCCCCCGACTACGAGCCGTTGTCGTACTACTCGTCCGACAACGACCAGGACCTGGCCGCCTGGCTGGCCAACATCGGCACCACCGGCGAGGGCGGCACTCCTCCAGACGGGGCCGGCACGCCGTCCGGGCCGGCTCCCGTGACGGCCTCACCGGCCGAGTTCGTCGAGGCCAGCCCCGAGGACGCCGCCAGCTGAGCGTCCCCACGCTTTCTTTGCGCGACTTCTAACACTGGTTGTTAGAGATCGCGTCGAGAACGGGGGGTTTCCGGTGGTCGACTACAATCTGCAGGTTCGCGTCTGAGAGGTTCTCGCTTTGCCCACCATCGCCCAGCTCGTGCGTACTGGCCGCGAGCGCAAGCTCGAGAAGACCAAGACCCCTGCCCTCAAGGGCGCCCCGCAGCGCCGGGGGGTGTGCACGCGCGTCTACACCCATACGCCGAAGAAGCCGAACTCGGCCCTGCGCAAGGTGGTCCGGGTGCGCCTCACCACCGGCCAGGAGGTCACCGCCTACATCCCCGGCGTGGGCCACAACCTCCAGGAGCACTCCATCGTGCTGGTGCGTGGCGGACGGGTGAAGGACCTGCCCGGCGTCCGCTACAAGATCATCCGGGGCGTGCTCGACGCCTCCGGGGTCCGAGACCGTAAGCAGGCCCGCAGCCGCTACGGCGCCAAGAGAGAGAAGTAGAGCCATGCCCCGCAAGGGACCTCCGCCGCGGCGCGAGCTCATGCCCGACCCGATCTATCACTCCGTGCTGGTCACCCAGTTCGTGAACAAGGTGCTCCAGCGGGGGAAGCGGTCGCTGGCCGAGCGCACGATGTATGCGGCCCTCGACATCGTGAAGGACAAGACCGGCGCCGAGCCCATCGCCACCCTGAAGCGGGCCCTGGAGAACGTGAAGCCCCAGCTCGAGGTGAAGAGCCGTCGGGTCGGCGGCGCGACATACCAGGTGCCCATCGAGGTTCGCCCCCGCCGGGCCACCACCCTGGCCATCCGGTGGTTGGTGGGCTACTCCCGCCAGCGCCGGGAGAAGACCATGGCCGAGCGCCTGGCCAACGAGCTGCTCGACGCGTCGAACGGCATCGGCACCTCGGTCAAGCGCCGGGAGGACATCCACAAGATGGCCGAATCCAACAAGGCCTTCGCGCATTATCGGTGGTAGAGGGGGGAAGGGAACCTTCCCCCCTCTAGCTCCCCCCATCGGCGGCCTCGCCTTCGGCTTCGGCGGGCGCCGGTAGCCGTTTGGGGGCGCCTTCGACGCCGCCGGCGGCCACCGGAAGTCAAAATCAACAGCAGAAAGCACACTAGTTATGGCAGATGCCCCCATCATTCGAGATTTTCCGCTCAGCCGGACCCGCAACATCGGGATCATGGCCCACATCGACGCGGGCAAGACGACGACGACCGAGCGCATCCTCTATTACACCGGCCGCACCTACAAGATCGGCGAGGTCCACGAGGGCGCGGCGGTCATGGACTGGATGGTCCAGGAGCAGGAGCGGGGCATCACCATCACCTCCGCGGCCACCACCTGCCGGTGGCGCGACACCTGGATCAACATCATCGACACCCCGGGCCACGTCGACTTCACCGTCGAGGTCGAGCGGTCGCTGCGGGTGCTCGACGGGGCCGTGGCCGTGTTCGACGCGGTGGCGGGCGTGGAGCCCCAGCCCGAGACCATGTGGCGCCAGGCCAACAAGTACAAGGTGCCCCGTATCTGCTTCATCAACAAGATGGACCGCATCGGGGCCGACTTCTTCAAGGCCGTCGCCCAGATCACCGACCGCCTCGACGCCAACCCGGCCGTGGTCCACGTGCCCATTGGCGCGGAGGGCGGGTTCCGCGGCGTCATCGACCTCATCGGGATGAAGGCCCTGGTGTGGGAAGAGGGCATGGGCGAGCACTGGGAAGTGATCGAGATCCCCGCCGACATGCTCGACGAGGCCGAGCGGTGGCGCCACCAGTTGGTCGACGTGCTCTCCAGCCACGACGACAACATCATGGGGAAGTACGTGGGCGACGAGGCCATCACCGCCGACGACCTGCGCAAGGCCCTGCGCACGGCCACCATCGACAACGCGGTCGTCCCCGTGCTGGCCGGATCGGCGTTCAAGAACAAGGGCGTGCAGCCCCTCCTCGACGCCGTGGTCGACTTCCTGCCCAGCCCAATCGACCTCCCTCCGGTCGTCGGCCTCGACGTCAAGGGCATCGAGGAGCTCGAGCGCCCCTGCGACGATTCCGCCCCCTTCTCGGCGCTGGCCTTCAAGATCATGAGCGACCCGCACGTGGGCCGGCTCACGTACTTCCGGGTGTACTCGGGCTCATTGCAGAAGGGCGCGGCGATCCTGAACTCCACCCGCGACCGCAAGGAGCGGATCGGGCGCATCCTCCAGATGCACGCCAACCACCGCGAGGACAAGCAGGCGGTGTACGCCGGCGACATCGTGGCGGCCGTGGGCTTCAAGTCGACCTCCACCGGCGACACGCTCTGCGACCCGAACGCGCCCATCGTGCTGGAGTCACTCGAGTTCCCCCAGCCGGTGATCCACGTGGCCATCGAGCCCCGCACCAAGATCGACCAGGAGAAGCTGAGCGAGGCCCTCCAGCGCCTCTCCGACGAGGACCCCACCTTCCAGAAGCACACCGACGAGGACACCGGACAGGTGATCATCGCCGGGATGGGCGAGCTCCACCTCGAGGTGCTGGTCGACCGCATGCTGCGGGAGTTCAAGGTCGACGCCCACGTGGGCAAGCCCCAGGTGGCCTACAGGGAGACCATCACCAAGCTGGCGCACAAGGTCGAGGAGCGCTACATCCGCCAGACCGGTGGTCGCGGCCAGTACGGCCACGTGGTCATCGACCTCGAGCCCACCGGGCCGGGCGGGGGCTACCAGTTCGTCGACAAGATCAAGGGCGGCGACGTCCCCAAGGAGTACAT
>JBPCJV010000249.1:0-3005 GCA_051004925.1 Acidimicrobiales bacterium
GATCTGGCCGACGGGCATGCTCTCGGTGCTCTCGGGATCGGTCGACGACGGGTGGAACGGCACCCTCGGCTGGTTCTGGGTGGCGTGTGCCCTGAGCACGGTCATTCTCGTGTGGGTCACCAACGCCGCCCTCAAGGAGCGGGCCTACTCGGCGGTGATGGCCGCCACCGGCCTGCTCTACCTGGCCATCCTCACCGCCTTCGGCACCGACCTCGTGGCCCGGGCCGTCCTCACCAGCTGAGCCCTTCCGTTCTCGAAGCGATTCCCGACACCTGTTGTTAGAAATCGCGTAAAGAACGGGAGGGGGGACCAGGGCCTCGACCTCGAACGTGGACGTCCCCTTGGTCCTCTCGTGCGCCCACACCCCCGCGATGCACCCGTCGACGAGCAGCACCGGGGTGATCCAACCGGCCGGCCGGGAGATGCGGGCGTGGAGGCCGTCGGGCCACGCATGGCTCCGGTGGCTGCGGGGGGCGAGGACGTAGGTGTCGAAGGCCGGGAGCAAGCGCACGTGGCCCCGCAGGGCCTTCGCCGCGGCCAGGCCCTCGGCCCCCTCGGGGGTGACCAGCGCGGAGAGGCCGTCGAGGTCGACGGTCACCATGTCGTCGACCAGGGGGCGGAGCAGCCTCTTGGCGTCCGCCGCGCTGACGCCCCACCAGCGGCCGAAGTCGTCTACCGTGGCCGGCCCGTAGGCGTCGAAGAACCGCCGGGCGACGACCGCCATCGCCGTATCCGGGTCGGGCTCCCCGCCGAGCCACGCCTTGGGGTCGACGAAGGTCACGTTGCGCCCCCGGTCGGGGGCGAAGCACAGGGAGCCGTCGGCCGCCGCCGGCTTGAGGATCGAGCCGCCGAAGGAGGCCCGCACGATCTCGGCCAGGCCCGGCTCGTCGGCGGGCAGCAGGTGGAGGGTGCCCCGCATGGCCCACGTCTTCACGAGCGTCCGGTCGACCCAGAGCGCGTCGCTAACCGTCGCGGGGGTGTGCCCGGTGCGGACGCCGGTGGCCAGCTCGGCGCTCGACATCACCTGGGCCTGCACGCCACCGACCTGGCGCGCCGCGCCGACGACGCTGAGCGGCGCCGGCTCGCCGAGCAACTGGCGCCCGACCCGCCACGACAGCGCCGTCGGCCACCCCCACCTTCATCGGCATATCGCTACGGTACGGCGATGCGCGCCGTCACCGTCGTACCCCTCGCGAAGGACTCCGTCGAGCTGACCGACATGCCCGAGCCGCCGGAGAGCGACGGGCCCGTCCTGGTCGAGACGCTCGCTGTCGGCGTGTGCGGCACCGACCTCGAGATCATCAACGGCGACTACGGATGGGCCCCCGAGGGCCAGGACCGCCTCACCCTGGGCCACGAGTCGCTGGGCCGGGTCGTGGAGGCACCGGCGGACAGCGGGCTCGACGCCGGCGACCTGGTCGTCGGCATCGTCCGGCGCCCCGACCCCGTCCCCTGCCCGAACTGCGCGGTCGACGAGTGGGACATGTGCCGCAACGGGCAGTACACCGAGCGCGGCATCAAGGCCCGCCACGGCTACGCCTCCGAGCGCTACCGCATCCACCCCGAGCGCCTGGTCAAGGTCGACCCCGCCCTCGGACACGTCGGCGTGCTGCTGGAGCCGACCACGGTGGTGGCCAAGGCCTGGGAGCCCGTCGAACGGATCGGACGGCGGGCCGAGTGGTCACCCTCCCGGGTGCTCGTCGTGGGGGCCGGCCCCATCGGGCTGCTGGCCGCCCTGCTCTCGGTGCAGCGGGGCCTGGAGACGCACGTGCTCGACCGGGTGACCGAGGGCGTGAAGCCCCAGCTCGTCGCCGACCTGGGCGCCACCTACCACACCGGCTCGATCGCCGACACGGGGCTCGAGGCCGACGTCACCGTCGAGTGCACGGGCGTGGCCGAGCTCGTGCTCGACGCCATGACCCACAGCGGGCCGGACGGCATCGTGTGCCTCACCGGGGTCTCGTCGGGAGGACGGGAGATCCGCATCTACGCCGGCCAGCTCAACCGCGCCATGGTCCTCGGCAACGACGTGGTCTTCGGCTCCGTCAACGCCAACCGCCGCCACTACCAGCTCGGTGCCGAGGCCCTGGCCTCCGCCGACCTCCCGTGGCTGGAGCGCCTCGTCACCCGCAGGGTGCCACTCTCGTCGTGGCGCGACGCCTACACCCGCCGCCCCGACGACGTGAAGGCCGTCCTGGAGTTCGGGAAGTGACCAGGGCGCCGCTCAGGAGGCGGCGCCGCCGCCCGCCGCTGAGAACCGCCCGCACTATTGCTCCAGGCTACTGCTTCAGGCCGGTTTGGTTTTCGGGCGCCTGGAGACCATCGGATCATGGAACTCCTGCTGATCATCGTCATCCTGCTCCTCCTCTTCGGGGGAGGAGGCCTCTTCTACCGCGGCCGCGGGCGCCGGCTGTAGCCGACCCCGCGGCTTCCCCGGGTGGGGCGACCGGCGGATCGGACGGTGGTAACCGTCCGTCCCGACAACTCCGACGATCGCTCCCCCGGCGACTTCCGCCACCCGAGCAGTAGCGGCAGTCTCGGTCACTCACAGGGTCGGGTCAATAAGTGATTTGAGCACCTATCGCGCCGCGAGTCTCCCGCTGGGAGCCGAATTCGCAGGTGACGGCACCAGGCCGCGACCCTCAGGCGATGGCCGCGCAGGTGCCGATCAGGCAGATCTGCAGCAGGTGCGGACCAGGCACCGGTCCCGGCGAGAAGCTCGGGGGCGACGGCACGGGCGCGACCGCCTCGGCCGGGAACGCCGGGGCGGGCTCCTCGTCGACGAACGCCGCCGGCGCGGCGGGGGCGGGGGCGGCAGTGGCGATCGGCCCGGCAGTGTCGGCGACATCGGGAGTCGACGCAGGAGTCGCCCGAGCCTCGGGGACGGCGACCGCGTCGGGTGACGGCGCCGCCGGGGGGGGGGGGGGGGGGGGGGGGGGAGGGGGCGGGGGACCCGGGGGCCGGTGCGGCCACCGAAGGAGGGGGTGCGGGGGGGGGGGGGGGGG
>JBPCJV010000250.1:0-3325 GCA_051004925.1 Acidimicrobiales bacterium
CCTGCCCCTGCACGGCCACGAGCTGGGCCCGGGCATCACCCCCCTCCAGGCCGGCCTGGGCTGGGTGGTGGCCTGGGGCAAGGGCGATTTCGGGGGCCGAGCCGCCCTCGAGGCCGAGCAGGCCGCCGGCGTCGCCCGTGCCCTTCGGGGCCTGGCGACGGAGGGCCGCCAGCCTCCCCGCGAGGGATGTCCGGTGCGTCTCGACGGCGAGGTCGTCGGCCACGTCACCAGCGGAAACTTCTCACCCACCCTCGGGCACGGCATCGGCCTGGCCCTCGTCACCCCGGTGGTCGAGGCGGGCGCCGAGGTCAGCGTGGAAGTGCGCGGTCAGGCGCTGCCGGCCCGGGTCGTCCCCACGCCGTTCGTGGGCAAGCGGCGGTCGTAGGCCGGTGTCCGACTTCACCCCGCACACCGACGCCGAGGTCGAGGCCATGCTCGCGACCATCGGCCTGTCGTCGGTCGAGGAGCTGTTCTCCGCCGTGCCCGATGCCCTGCGGCTGGCCGGAGGCCTCGAGGTGGCCCCCGGGCTGTCCGAGGCCGACGTGGGTGAGCGGGTGGCCGAGGTGGCGGCCGCCAACCGCCCCGTCGGACGCGACCTCGTGTGCTTCGCCGGGGGCGGCGCCTACGAGCACGACGTGCCGGCCGTGGTGCGCCGGGTGGCCTTCCGCTCCGAGTTCGTGACCGCCTACACGCCCTACCAGCCCGAGGTGGCCCAGGGCGTGCTCCAGGCCCTGTTCGAGTACCAGACGGTGGTGTGCCGGCTGTTCGGCATGGAGGTGGCCAACGCGTCGCTCTACGACGGGGCGTCGGCCTGCGTCGAGGCCGCCAACCTGGCGGTGGCGGCCACCGGCCGGCCCACGGTGTGGGTCTCACGCGGGGTCCATCCCCAATGGCGATCGGTGATGGCCACCTTCGCGGCGGGCACCGGCCATCGCCTGGTCGACGTGGGCCTGGCCGACGGCGTCACCGCGTGGGCGGGCGACGCCGCGAGGGAAGGTGAGGAACCCGCGGCCCTCGTGGTGCAGTACCCGAACTACCTGGGGTGCATCGACGACCTGGCTGCGGCCGCGGAGACGGCCCGGCGCACCGGTGCCCTGCTCGTCGTCGTCTCCGACCCGGTGGCCGCCGGGCTCCTGCGCCCGCCCGGCACCTACGGCGCCGACGTGGTGGTGGGGGAGGGCCAGCCCTTCGGGACCCCGCTGTCGTTCGGGGGGCCCTATCTGGGCATGTTCGCCTGCACCCGCGACCTGGTGCGCCGCCTACCGGGGCGGCTGGTGGGCGAGACCGTCGACGTCGACAGTCGCCAGGCCTACGTCACCACGCTGCGCACGCGCGAGCAGGACATCAGGCGGGAGAAGGCGTCGTCCAACGTGTGCACCAACCAGACCCTCATCGCCGTGGCCTGCATCGTGCACCTGGCCTGGTTGGGTACGGCCGGCCTGCGGGAGATGGCCCTGCGCTGCGCCCGCGGCGCCCGCTACGCACGCGAGGCGGTGCTGGCCATCCCCGGTGTGGAACCGCTGGCCACCGCCCCCGTGCTGCGGGAGTTCGCAGTGCGGCTGCCGGTGGCGGCCGACGTGGTGGTCGAGCGCATGGCCGACGAGGGCTTCCTGGCCGGCATCCCCCTGGGCCCCGAGTACGTGGGCGACGGCACCGGCCACGACCCTCAGAGTCATGGACTCCTGGTCGCGGTGACCGAGCGCCGGACCCGCGCCGAGATCGACGCCTACGCCGCCGCCCTCCAGAAGGTGGTCACCTCATGAGCGCCGCAGGGGGCAAGGCCACCAGCGCGCCGCTGATGGGGCGCGACGCCGAGCCCACCCTGTTCGAGCTGTCGTCGCCGGGGCGGCGGGCGGCGACGTTCCGCCGAACCGACCTGCCCGAGTGGGCGGCCGAGGAGCTGGTGGGGCCCGACCACCTGCGGGTCGAGCCCGCCCCCGTGGCCGAGGTCTCCGAACGCGACCTGGTGGCCCATTTCACCAGGCTGTCGGCGCGCCAGTACTCGGTCGACCTGGGTGCCTACCCCCTCGGCTCGTGCACCATGAAGTACAACCCCAAGCTGTGCGACGAGGCTGCGTCGCTCCCTGGGCTCACCGACGTGCACCCGGCCGCACCGGTGCAGTTCATCCAGGGCTGGCTGGAGCTGCTCGTCGACCTGGAGGAGATCCTCTGCCGGGTCACCGGCATGCACGCCGCCACCCTGCAGCCTCCCGCCGGCGCGGCCGGCGAGCTCACCGGGCTGTTGCTCATGCGGGCGTGGCACGCCTCCCAGGGCGAGGGCGACACGCGGAGGCGGGTGATCATCCCCGACTCGGCGCACGGCACCAACCCGGCGTCGGTGACCCTCGGGGGCTACGAGGTCACCACCGTGCCCTCCGACGGGCGGGGCTGCGTCGACGTGGCCGCCCTGCGCGGGTGTCTCGACCGTGACGTGGCCGGGATCATGCTCACCAACCCCAATACCCTCGGCCTGTTCGAGGAGGACATCGCCGAGATCGCCGCAGCCGTGCACGAGGTGGGTGGGCTCCTCTACTACGACGGGGCCAACCTGAACGCCATCCTGGGCGTCACCCGTCCCGGCGACATGGGCTTCGACATCGTGCACATGAACCTGCACAAGACCTTCGCCGTCCCCCACGGCGGCGGCGGCCCCGGCGCGGGCCCGGTGGCCGTGTCGCCGCGGCTGGCGCGGTTCCTCCCCGCTCCCCGGCCGGCTCGCCTTCCCGGCGGCGACTTCGGCTGGGACTGGCCGGAGGCCTCCATCGGGCGGGTCCACTCCTGGCACGGCAACGCCCCGGCCCTGGCCCGGGCCTGGGCGTACATCCTGGCCAACGGCGGCGACGGCATGCGCCGGATAGCCGAGATGGCCGTGCTCAACGCCAACTGGCTGCGCCACCGCCTGCGCGGCGTCTACGACATCCCCTACGACCGGCCCAACATGCACGAGTTCGTGGCGTCGGCCGCGGGCCTGCGCCGCCGCCGCGG
The DNA here is from genome assembly GCA_051004925.1 of Acidimicrobiales bacterium. GTDB lineage: Bacteria > Actinomycetota > Acidimicrobiia > Acidimicrobiales > AC-14 > DATAQC01. The sequence goes on from JBPCJV010000250.1 coordinate 2,986, forward strand.
CCTGCGGGCCGCCGACGTGGCCAAACGCCTTCTCGAGGAGGGCTTCCACGCGCCCACCGTGTATTTCCCCCTCATCGTCGACGAGGCCCTGATGATCGAGCCCACGGAGACGGAGAGCCCCCAGACCCTGGAGGCCCTGGCCGAGGCCCTGGTCGCCATTGCCGCCGGCACCGCCGACGACGCCCACGAGGCGCCGCGGACCTCGACGGTGCGGCGCATCGACAAGGCCCGTGCCGCCCGCCGGCTGATCCCCACCTGGGACGCCCGCTCCTGAGGGCTTCGAGTGAACTTTGGCGGGGGGAGTTGGCGGATAGGGCGTAGCGCGCAATAGAGACTAGTC
>JBPCJV010000251.1:0-5452 GCA_051004925.1 Acidimicrobiales bacterium
TACGACTGCGATCACGATGATGAGCGTGAATGTGGCCTGTCCACGCTCGTCACCCGTGGAGTGCCTCCACGGTTGCAACATGTGCATCCCCCTGGGGTTGGTTTGGGCCGGAGACGGTAGGGCGACAGGAACCGAGGCGAAATGGCGGCGACGTGTGCTGCGGTTGTCTTGTGACCCGTAATGGAACGGCCTTAAGCGGCCGCACTCTATTGCATAGCCCTTCCGCGAAGCAACACTTCTCGGCCAAGTTCGCCGCCCTGGACCGCTGAATAGCATCCCAATGGGCGGGCATTCTTTATTGCACTGTTCTTCTTGAATTCCTCCTCCGGTCATCCGCGCGGATCGGCGGCTCCGAAGACCCATCTGACATCCCGCTGGTCGCCGGGTGGTGCGCGTTGGCGCGTCCAGGCGGTTCTGGGCACGCCCCGGGGGAGGAAACGTCATCGTAGGAACCAGGTTTTGCACGTCCACGAACGGGTGGCAGGTCCGGTGAGCCTCGACGCGAGTCGCAGCCAGCCCGCGGAGCGTGACACCCGTGGCCGCCGGGGTTTCGGCCATTCCCAGGACCGCCGGCGCCTCGTTCCCGAGGAGGCCGCGCTCATCGTGGATGCCGCTCATCGTGTCCTGGAAGGAGACACCCTTTCGTCAATCGTGGACGAGTGGAACCGCCGCGGTATCCGTACCACTACAGGTGGGCCGTGGCGTATCAATGCATTGTCGGCGCTTCTCATTCAACCCAGACTGGCAGGCCTCGAGCCCACTCACGATGCGGGGACCGGCGCGCCGGTGCCTGCGGTGTTCGACCGCGACACCCACCAGCGGCTCCTCGCCCTCCGTCGCGCCCGCCGCAAGAGCCCGAGCCGCCCGACGGCGGGCGACAGTGGCCGCCGGTACCTCCTCACCGGCCTTCTCAACTGCTGGCGGTGCGGCACGCGCCTCGGCGGCATCACACCTCGCACGACCACCGTCGCGCCCCATTACCGCTGCCCATCCCGCGGCGCCGGCGGATGCTCGGGCGTGGTCGTGCACGCCGCGCACGCCGACGAGGCCGCTCGTGAGCTCGTGTTCGCCCGGCTGGCCGAGCCGGAGTTCGTCCGGTCGGTCGAGGCGCGGGAGCAGACGCTGGCCGACCAGGAGCGGGCCATGACCTCGCTGGTGACCGACGCGGTGATGGGCCGACGCCTGGTCCCCGGGGGCGCGAGCCTGTGGACCGACGGCGAGGAGATCGACAGCCGTGCCTGGGGACGGCTCAAGGAGATGCTCGAGGCCAGCGCCCGCTCGGGGAACTCTGAGGTCGCCCGTCAGACGCTTCTGACCCGCCAGCGCCGGCTGTGCGACATCGGCGAGGGCCTGCACCGCGGCTGGGACGAGATGGACCTCCCGGCGCAGCGCGAGACGATCGAGGCCGTGGTCGACCACTTCGTGGTCCTGCCCGCGCCGCGACTGCGCAATCGGTTCACGGCGGAGCGTCTGAAGCCGGTGTGGCGGAGTTAGCCTCAACAACGTGTCGGCAACCCTCGAGGTGGACCCGGTTGCCGCCCGAGCGGCCCTCGCCGGCTCGGCGACCCGGTTCACGGACCTGCTGCGGTCGGTGGACGACGGAACCACACCTGCGATCGGCGTGTGGAACATCACCAACCTGGCCGCCCACGTTTCGCACGGCCTGGACGCCATCACCGCACTGGCCCGAGGATCGGGTTCGGTCCTCGACGACGTGTGGGATCTCTCGAGGCTGAGCGCCACCCTGGTCGAGGGCGAGTCGACCCGGAGACCCGCGGACCTCGCCACCCGGGTCGACGCCACGGTGGCCGAGCTCCTCGCCGTGACCGACGCCACCGACGCCGCCGCCATGCGCCCCTGGATGGTGGGCGGGGTGGAACTGCCGGTGGCCGGCCTCCTGTGTCACGCCCTCAACGAGCTCGAGGTGCACGGGCGCGACATCGCCCTCGCGGGCGGTTCGACCTGGTCGATCGAGCGGCCGCATGCCGTCCTCGTGCTCGAGGGGTTCCTGTTCCCCGCCCTCGGCGGGTTGGGCCGGGCCATGGTCGACCAGCGTGCTACCTCCGGCCTTCGGGCCTGCCTGGAGGTACGCCCCCGCGGTGGCCGGACCGTTTACTGGTCCTTCGACGACGGAGACCTGACCATCGGGCGGTCGCGGCCGCGGCGCGTGGACTGCCATCTCTCGGTGGACCCCGCCGCATTCCTGCTGGTCTCGTGGAACCGCATCGGACAGTGGCCGGCGATCATGCGGGGGCAGCTCCTCGCCTGGGGCCGCCGTCCGTGGCTGGGCCTCAAGCTGCGCTCCCTGATGCGGAACCCCTGACCTTCTCCGGGCGCCCGTCAGCCCACGGCCCGCGAGGTGCCGAACATGGCGTCGATGGTGACGGGCTGGAGCTTGCGGTCGGCGATGATCTGCTGGAGCTGGCCGAAGAGGCCGAGGACCGTCGGATGGTTGGCGTGGCCCAGCATGATGGTGCCCGCCTTCATCCACTGGTCGGCCAGGCCGAGCAGCTCCTCAGGCGTCTCCAGGGTGGCGTCACCGAGCGTGCCGTTCCACAGGAGGATGCTCGTGTACCCCAGCCTTGCCGCCACCTCGTCGGTGCGGGTGTTGTGCTTCCCGTAGGGGGGGCGGAAGTACGGACGCCCGGTGATGCCGAAGGTGTCCTCGATCCAGCCCTCGTTGCGCTCCAACTCCCCGCGCAGGGCGGCGTCGCCCAGCTTGGTCACGTCGGGATGGGTCCACGTGTGGTTGGCCACCTGCACCTGGCCGGCGGCGATGAGCGGTCGGAGGCGGGCCGCGTGGGGGTCCCAGAACTGGCGGTAGGCGCCGTTGGGCAGGAAGGTGAGGTGCACGCCGGTCCGCTCGGCGAAGTCGACGTAGCCCGTGACGCACTCGGCGCAGTACCCGTCGTCGACGGTGAGGGCCATCATCTGGGTGGGGCCGGGGGCGGAGGTCACGACGACCGGCTTGCCGGGGCGGGCGGCCGGGACGGCGGGGAGGCTGGAGGCCGGCGCCTCCGTGGGCGGCGAAGGGGGCGGAGCGTCGCCGGCCCCGCCGGCCCCGCCGGCCGCGTTCTGGCCCGATCCCCCGCGGACGCAGCCCGCCAGGCTGCCGAGCAGGCCGACACCGACGATCGTGAGGAAGTCCCTCCGGTCGAGGGAGCCGAGTGGGCAGCGATGGTCCATGAAAGGCGTCGGTCCGCGGTCGAGGGCCAGGGAATGGTGCCACACCGGCTCGACCCCTCCGGAGAGCATTCCGAATAACCACGCATATCCCGGCCTAGGCTTGGGCCATGGGCGACGTCACCCTCGACGAGGCCGTCGACTGTTTCGTGGAGGACCTCACCATCCGCAAGGTCAGCCCCCGCACGCTCAAGGCGTACCGGACCGACCTAGCCGTCGTCGGTGCCCTGCTCGGAGCCCACGACGGGCCCTGGACGGTCTCGGAGCTCTCGGGGCCGGTGCTGCACAAGGCCTTCGCGGCCCACGCCGCAACCCACGCGCCGGCGTCGGTGGCCCGGGCCCGTTCCACCTGGTCGGCGCTGTTCGACCTGCTGGTGCGCCAGGGAGATCTCACGGGCAACCCGATCGCCGCCGTCCCCACGCCCCGCGTGGGCGGCCGGGAGCCCAAGCCCCTCGCCGGGTGGGACCGCGACACTGTGGCGGGCCTGATCGAGTTCGTGCTCACCGACCGCCGGCCGGGCCGGTCCGTGTGGCCGGAGCTCGACCGGGTGGTCGTGTGCCTCCTTCTCGGCACCGGCCTGCGGGCCAGCGAGCTGCTGGGCCTCGACCTGGGCTCGCGCGAGACGGCCCAGGGCGACGCCTCCGTGCGCGTGCTGGGCAAGGGGGCCAAGCCCCGGACGGTGCCCACTCCCCCGCCCCTGCCGGAGCTCATGGACGCCTACGTGGCGTCCCGACACGCCCGGTTCCCCTACTGGAAGCCCGCCCTCTCGCATCCGCTGCTCGTCGGGCCCCCGAGGGCCGCGGCCTCCGGCGCGGGCGCGGCCGGCACCGACGACGGCACGGATCGCCGGGCCGGCGGCCGCCGTCTCACGACCGGCCAGCTCGACTACCTGCTCCGCCAGGTCCTGGCCGCCGCCGGGCTGGCCGGCCGGCGCCCGGCGGGGGCCAATGCCCATGCCTTCCGCCACACCTACGGCACCCTCCTCGCCGCCGAGGGCACACCCGTCGCCGACCTGCGGGGCTTGATGGGCCACGCCTCGCTGGCCACCACCCAGGGCTACATCGACTCGGTCGCACGTGACCGCCAGGCGGCGGCGGCCGCGAACCCGGCCCTGCGCCACATGCGCGCGCCCCCCGGCCGTTCCGGTCGGGTCTAGGTGGCGTGCTGGCCGCCCTCACCCCGACCGGTTCGGGAAGGGTCCAGCTCGGCGTGTCCGTCTCGGCTTGCGGGCCTGAGAGACTGTAGAGATGATGCCGAACTGGCGGGAGGCGGGCGCACCGGCGCGGTCAGATCGCCTGGCCGCCGCGCTCGCCCTCACGCTGGTCCTCGCCGGAGCCTGGCCGGCACCGTCGCCCGCGTCCGCCCAGGAGCAGGGGCAGGTCGACGTCGTGCTCGACGGCAAGGGGTGGGGGCACGGCGTGGGCATGGCTCAAGACGGTGCCCTGGCCATGGGAGCGGCCGGCAGCAGCACCGAGGAGATCCTGGCCGCCTTCTACCCCGGCACCTCGCTCGGGGAGGCCGGCGGGGCCATCGACGTCAGTATCACGTCGCAGCCCGCCGTGGAGATCGGGTTTCCCGCCGGTGGCCAGGTCCGCGACGCCTCGTCGGGCCAGCAGTCGGCCGGGTTCCCCGTGACCGTTCAACCCGGGGGCAGTGTGGCGGTGTCGGGCGATGGCGGGCTGTTCCGTGTCGTGCCCCTGGCCGGGGCCGTGCCGGAGCCCCTCCCCCCTCCGCCTCCCACCACGACGGTTCCCAACGCGCCGACCGTGCCGCCCACGGTCGCGCCCCCCCTGGAGCCCACCTCGAGCGGGCCGCTGTGGGCCGTGCCCGCGGGTGGGGCCACCGCCGAGGTGGGCGGCACGGGGCGGTACCGGGGGATCCTGCGGATGGAGGGGGGCGATGGTGGCGTGCAGGTCGTCAACCGGGTCGACGTCGAGGACTACCTGAGGGGCATGGGTGAGATCCGCGACCCGGGCTGGCCGGCGGCGTCCCTCCAGGCCCAGGCCATCGCCGCCCGGACCTATGCCGTCCGGGCCATCAGGTCGGGGAGCACCCTCTGTCCCGACGACCGGTGCCAGGTCTATCTGGGCGCGACCGCCGAGTACTCGGCGATGGACAGTGCGGTGGCGGCCACCGCCGGCCAGGTGCTGCTCTACAACGGCTCGTTGGCCCTGTCCGTCTACTCGGCCAGGGGCGGTGGGATCTCCGCCACCCCCGCCGAAGGATTCCGGAAACCGGACGGCGAGTACCACCAACTCGTTTCCTCGC
>JBPCJV010000252.1:0-2829 GCA_051004925.1 Acidimicrobiales bacterium
CTGACCCCCACGTCGGCGACCGCGACGGGCGCAGCGAGGATGTCCAGCTCCTGCTCGACGCCCTGCTCGCCGCCACCGAGCGCCTGGTCATCACCTACGCCGGCCGTGACGAGCGCACCAACGCCGAGCGTCCGCCGGCGGTGCCCGTGGGGGAGCTGCTCGATGTCGTCGACCGGACTGCGAGGGTCGACGGATCCGACGGACCCGCCCGGGAGCGGGTTGTGGTGCACCACCCGCTGCAGCCCTTCGACCCCCGCAACTTCACGCCGGGACGGTTGGTGGCGGACCGACCCTGGAGCTTCGACAACGTCACCCTGGAAGGGGCGCGGGCGCTCCTCGGCGAGCGTGCCGACGTGGCGCCGTTCCTCACCGCCACGCTCCCGCCCGTGCCCACCGAGGTGATCCAGCTCGACCTGCTCGACCGCTTCGTCCAGCATCCGCTCAGGGCCTTCCTCCGCCAGCGCCTGGGCATCTCCCTCGGTGACTGGTCGGTCGATGTCGACGATGCCCTCCCGGTCGAGCTCGACGGGCTCCAGGCGTGGGCCGTCGGCCAGCGGATCCTCGACGCCCGTCTGGGGGGCGCGGAGATGGCGACCTGCATCGCCGCCGAGCGGGCCCGCGGGCAGCTCCCGCCCGGCGCCCTGTCGGCGACGGTGCTGGCCCGGGTCAGCTCCGCCGTCGCCCCCCTCCTCGCCGCCGCGGCCAAGGAGATCCCCCCGGGCGAACCGCACAGCGTGGAGGTCAACGTCCGCCTGGACGACGGCCGGCTCCTCGTCGGGACCGTGCCCGGCATCATCGCCAATGTCGTGCGCAGCGTGACCTACAGCAAGTTGAAGCCCAAGAACCGGATCTCGGCCTGGGTTCGCTACCTGGCGCTCGCCGCCGAACAACGACCGGGTCCCGGCTTCGATGTCGTGAGCATCGGCCGGCGACGCGCCGATGGGGCCTACCACTCCGACATCACCGTGGCCCGTCTGGCCGCGACCGCCATCGAGCCGGCGGTGGCCCGCCGCCATCTGCATGACATCGTCGACCTCTATGACCGGGGCCTGTGTGAGCCCTTGCCCGTCTACTGCGCCACGTCAGCGGCCTACGCCGTCGCCGTCACCGCCGGCAAGAACGGAATCGTCGCGGCCAGGAAGGCGTGGGAGACCGCCAGGTTCCCGGGCGAGGACGCCGACCCGGAGCATCAGCTCGTCCTGGGCGGCAGGCAGCCCTTCGACGAGCTCCTCGTGGCCCCTCCGTGCCCAGGCGAGGATGGCGACGGCTGGGACGACGCAGAAACGTCCCGCTTCGGCCGCTACGCGCGGCGGATGTGGGACGCCCTGCTGGCAGCAGAGATGGTGGAGGACCGGTGACCTCGGCCACGGTTGCGCCTTTCGACGTCTGCGGTCCCCTGCCCACCGGCGTCGCCGTCCTGGAGGCGAGCGCGGGCACGGGAAAGACGTTCACCATCGCCGCCCTCGCCACCCGTTACGTGGCCGACGGGCTCCCGCTCGAGCATCTGCTGATCGTCACTTTCACCCGCATGGCCACCAGCGAGCTGCGCGACCGCGTGCGCGAGCGCATGGTGTCGGCCGAGCAGGGCCTGAGCCGTGCGCTGGCCGGTGTCGCTCCCGGCGTCGCCGACGACGTCCTCCGTCTTCTCGCCGACGCACCGACCACCGAGGTCCGGCACCGCCGCGACCGCCTCACGACGGCTCTGTCGAACTTCGATGCCGCCACCATCACCACGACTCACGGCTTCTGCCAGCAGGTGTTGAACGGGCTAGGTGTGGTGGGCGACGTCGAGGGCGACGTCACCTTCGTGGAGGACTCCCGGTACCTCGTCGACGAGGTCGTCACCGACCTGTACGTACGGAAGTTCCACCGGGACGCCGGTCCCCCGCCGCCGTTCACCCTGGCCGAGGCCATCACCATCGGCGAGACGGCGGTGTCGAACAACGACGCGGTGCTCATGCCCGACGACGCCACGCCCGACAGCGCGGCGAACCTCCGATGGCGTCTGGCCACCAGGGTCCGCCACGAGGTCGATCGCCGGCGGCGGCTCGCGGCCGCGCTCACCTACGACGACCTGCCCACCCGCCTGCGGGACACCCTCGCCGACCCCGAGCGCGGCGAGCTGGCCTGCCGGCGCCTACGGTCCCGCTACCGGGTGGCGCTCGTCGACGAGTTCCAGGACACCGATCCGGTGCAGTGGGAGATCATGCGCCGGGCCTTCGCCGATCCTGCAACTGGCACCGGCCTGGTCCTCATCGGTGACCCGAAGCAGGCGATCTACGCCTTCCGGGGCGCCGACGTCTACGCCTACCTGGAGGCGGCGAAGATGGCCGGCACCGAGGCGACACTGGAGGTCAACTGGCGCAGCGACCAGGGGCTGCTCGACGCCTACGACGCCCTCTTCGCCGGCGCCCGGCTCGGCCACCCGGGCATCGTCTACCGCGATGTCCGTGCCGCCCCGCCCAACCGCGGCCGCAGGATGACCGGGCCCGAGCTGCCCTCTGAGCGGGGTGGCGGTGCGCCGGTGGTCGAACCCCTTCGGATCCGCCTGCTCCACCGCGACGACGGTCACGTGAAGTTGACCCCGAAGGGATACCTCAGCGCCGACGGCGCCCGGGCCTGCATCGCCGCCGATCTCGCCGGCGACGTCGTCGGACTGTTGGCCTCCCGTGCCCAGATCGCCACGCTCCCCGGCGAAGGCGACGACACAGCCACGGCCACCCGACCCTTCCGTCCCGGTGACGTGGCGGTGCTCGTCCACCGCAACCGCGATGCGCTCGCGGTGCGCGACGCTCTCGACGCCGTCGGCGTCCCCGCGGTGGTCAACGG
>JBPCJV010000253.1:0-3141 GCA_051004925.1 Acidimicrobiales bacterium
CGGTAGTACGGCGCCGAACGCTCGGTGACGAACAGGTGGAGCTGGCGGAGGAGCTCCACGATGGCCAGCGCGACCAGCCACCACTTGGAGCCGAGCTGCTCGTCGATGGCCGCGCTGAAGGGCAGCAGGGGGTTGTCGCCCATGGCCGCGAGGGCGAAGAAGATCAGGAGGCCGATGGGGATCAGCAGCAGCTTGATGCGGTCCCAGACGGAGACGGGCTTGCGCGTGAGGCGGTCCTCGTCGCGCTCCCGGCTCTTGAAGCGCCCGGGGCCCTCGTCGGGCGACGCCAGGCCGACCGGTTCGTTGCTGGAGTCAGCCATAATCAGTCCTTCTGCTTGACCGTGAACGAGGTGGCGATGTCGTTCAGGAGGGGGCTGTTCGAGAGATACTCGCTCTCTGCGGCCCGGATGAGCAGGACGTGTACGCGCTCGGCCTTGGCGTCGAGCAGGGCGGTCTGGTCGATCACGTAGAACTCGTTGCCCTGCCGGAGCTCGAACACGAGACGCGTCCCCCGGACACCGTCGTCGGTGTTGATCGGCGTCTCCCGCAGGGGGCGGAAGGCGGAGGTGGCGGGGAGGTTGGCCTCGAGGGGATTGCCCTTGTTCTCCTCCTCGGCCTCGGTCTTGAGCTGGTCGTAGGGGAAGAACATGTTGCGCAGGCTGGCCAGGTTCACGTGGTCGCGCTCGTCCTCGGTGAGATCGCGCACGCGCACCTCGACGACGGGGTCGACGGCGAAGGACACGGCATGCGCGGGCTGGGGGTTCGGGTCGCTGTCGTAGGCCACGCGCCACTGCAGGGCGCCGTTGAACACGAGGTCGATGAACGACGGGGCCTGCTCGCCGGCGACCTCGACGGCCTTGGCCTCGGCCCGGTCGAGGAGCTCGGCGTCGAACCCGGTCCAGTCCTTCGGCACCTTCAGGAACGTCTGGGTCGACTGGTGGGCGACGTAGCGGTACTCCGACGACGCACACGACGAGGCCACCAGTGCCACCAGGAACAGCGGCAGGGCGATCCAGGGCGTAGCCCGTCTACGGGTCATGGGACAAGTATCGGCCACGGCGAGGCCGTACGCCCGGCACGCGGAAGGCGGGCCAGACCGGGAATGGGCGCCGGTCCGCACACCCCCATGCTACCGCCCGCCTCCCCCGGTCCCCGCCGCCTCCCGACGGTCAGGGCTGGGGGCGGGCCAGGGGAAGGAGGGCGTCGATCAACGGCCGCAGCTCGGGGCGGATGTCGCGCTCTTGGGCACTGTTACCGGCGCCGTGGTCACCGCGCTCAAGTTCTCGGTCGGGTTGTGCCGACGAGACCCGTATGAGCAGCGTCAACCTGGCCTCGTCCCGCCGCCTCCTGTCGTCGGTCGTCGCCGCGATCCTCCTGTCGGCGGTGCTGGTGCTGACCTGGCCCGCTCCCCCGGCCCGCGCCGACGCCACGTTCAACCAGCAGCTCCTCACCCTCATGAACCAGTCCCGGGCCGCCAACGGCCTCGCCCCGCTGCAGTCCCACGCGCCCATGGGGTCGATCGCCGAGAACGGCAACTACGGCGGCTGCGGCTACAGCGTGGCCGGTCGGTCCGCCGACATGGGGGCCCGCAACTACTTCGACCACACCATCTTGAACTGCGGCACGCAGAACGTGTTCAGGATGCTCACCGCCGCCGGCGTCCCGTGGAGCTCGGCGGCCGAGAACATCGGATGGGAGGCCGGGTCGCCCGACAGCGCGTCCGCCGCCCGCCGCCTCCACGACCAGTTCATGAACAGCCCCGGCCACCGGGCCAACATCCTCGAACCGGCCTCGACCCACGTCGGCGTCGGCTCCTGGCACACCGCCCCCGGGCAGACCTGGTCGGGCGGGGGTGCGCCGTACGGAAACGTCACGGTGACCGCCGTCGTTTTCGCCCGCCTCAATCTCCCCGCCGCCCAGGTCCCGGGAACCGTCGACGGCGTCGGTACCGCGGCCGGCGGGGGTCGGGTGTCGGTGACCTGGAGGCCGGCTGCGGCCAACGGGGCGACGATCGACATGTACGGGGTCTGGGCCTTCACCGAGGCCGGTTACTCGGGCCGCAGCGCCGCCGTCTGCGGCACGTGCACCACGGCCGTGGTCGACGGCCTGTCCAACGGCACGCCGTACCTGTTCGTGGTGCTGGCCCACAACAGCGCAGGCTGGGGCGGCGCCGGCTACTCGTCCTGGGTCACGCCGGGGAACCCGTCGGCTCCGGCCTGGGTCTCGGCCGGTGCCGCCGGTCCCGGCCGGATCCAGGCGACGTGGGCCGCGGCCGGCCCTGTCGCCGCACCCGTCGACATGTACCTCGTCCTGGCGTACGAGGGCCCCGACTACTCCGGCCAGGCGGTCGTCACCTGCGGCGCCTGCACCTCCGGCACGGTGTCGGGCCTCGTACGCGGCCACAGCTACACCCTGTTCGTGCTGGCCCACAACGCGCACGGGTGGGGTCCGGCCACGCCCTCCTCGACCGTCACCGTGCTCTGATCCCGGCTGCCCCCTCCTCGGCGGGGGTAGCTAACATCGCGGTCATGTCGGGTGACCGTGTGGTGCTGGGGACCAAGGGCGAGTCGTCGATGGTAAAGATCCGCTGGACCGACGCCTGCCCCGAGACGCTCAACGACGTCGAGACGGCCGAGAACGTCGGCGCCAAGTGGGAGAGCGACGAGCTGGTCACCTACGACCTTCCCGGCCTCACCCAACTCCTCGAGTACGACGCCAGGGACGAGTACACGATCGACAACGACTGAGTGGTTGGGCAGGGGCCTGGCTGCCGGACTGCTCACGGCGGCCTGCTGGTTCCCCCGACCGGGAAGACACTCGGCGGTGTGGCATTTCACCTCGAAATAGCTTGCTGATCGAATGTCTGTTCGATAGAATGAGACCATGAGCGGGCCGGACAACATCGATGTATTGGAGGGCGAGATTGCCGCGGTGTGCGGCACCCTCAACGTGGCCGCCGGCCGGCTCGTGTCGCTGATCGCCAAGGCGCTCGAGTCCGAGTCGTGGGCCGGAGCGGGCATCCACAGCGCCGAGCAGTGGGTGGCCTGGAAGTGTGGCGTGTCGTTGGGCCGGGCCCGGTCGCTGGTGGCCATGGCCCGGCGCCTGCCCGAGCTGCCCGAGTGCTCGGCCGCGCTGGCCGGC
>JBPCJV010000254.1:0-8643 GCA_051004925.1 Acidimicrobiales bacterium
GTGGAATCCGTTTGGGTTTCATCAGGTGCGGACTCTCAGGTGCGGACTCTCAGGTGCGGACTCTCAGGTGCGGACTCTCAGGTGCGGACTCTCAGGTGCGGACTCTCAGGTGCGGACTCTCAGGTGCGGACTCTCAGGTGATGGCGAGCTGGGCGCCGGTCGCGGGCAGCTCGACCCACGTCCGTCCCGGCGGGAGGGCGACGGGTGCGCCGGCCGCGTCGGTGTAGGTCGTCATGGCCGACTGCGACGACTTCGACCACCGACCTTGCAGGACCATGCCCTCGGACAGTATGAAGGCCTCGCCGGTGCCCACCGTCTTGGCGACGTACACCTGGGAGCCGGCCGCGTCGGTCGCCCCCTCGACCGGCTCGTAGTCCACAATCTGCACGATCACGTTGGTGGGGGCGACCTGGACGTCGTTCTGGAGGATGTCGGGACGCCCGTTGTTGGTGCGCTTCCAGGTCTTGGTGGCGGCGTCGTAGTCGAAGCCCACGGGCTGGGTCCCGATCACCAGGCTCATGGCGGTGGCCGGCGTGGCCCCGGCCGGGGCGAAGGCCTGGCCGGCGGGCAGGAACGGGGAGAACGCCGGCGGCGGTGCAGCTCCCGCCGGAACCAGGGCGTAGAGGGCGGCCGTCGAGGTGTACACCGTGTGGTCGCCCGTGTGGGGACCGTGCCTGGTGAAGGGAGTGCCGTCGGCGTCGGCGCTGGCGATGGTGAGGCCGGGGGTGGACCGGATCTCGGCGTCGAAGCGATCGGATCCCCCGGAATAGGCAAAGACGCCTCCGAACGGCGCCGCCAGGTCGGGGTCGGTCGGTCGGACCGAGCGGACCGGTCCGATGTCGTCGCCGTCGGTCGACTGGAAGACCGCCAGCAGGCGGGTGAGGCCGCCCTCCACGACCTCCTCGTACACGACGTCGGCGGCGTCGACACCGGCCTGGGGCCGGGCGGCGACGACGTTGTCGATCTTCACGTTCAGCGCCGGCCGCCCCGGGCTGACGCCCCGGTGGCGGGCAGGCCGGTGAGGGGGTACTGGGTAGGGACCGTCGTGGTGGCGACGGACCCCACGGCCGCGGGCTCCTCCTTGGACTTGGAACACGAGGCGCCCGCGACGGCGAGGGCGGCGACGAGGACCAGGGCCCACGCGGCCCTCTGAGCAGGGGGCGGCGCCATGCGGGGGCGCGAGCGCGTCGGGTGGGCGTGGCGGCGGGGACGGGCAGGGCGTTCGGCAGAGAGCAAGGTCACAGCTCCTTCAGGGCCTGGATGCGCTCCTCCAATGGAGGATGGGTCTCGAACAGGCGGTTCAGCCAGGCTAGGCGACCCTCCGAGGGGGTACGGGCCAGTGGCGACTCGATCCAGAGGTGGGCGGTGGCGCGGGAGCCGGAGTGCACGACAGTGCCGTCGTCGCGCAGCTTCTCCAGCGCGGACACCAGGCCGGGCGGGTACCGGGTGAGCTGCACCCCGCTGAAGTCGGCCAGCGCCTCGCGCCGGCGGCTCACGGAGGCCTGCATGACCTTGGCCACTAGCGGCGCCACGAGCAGCAGCACGAAGCCGAACACGGCCACGATGGCACCCGCGCCGCCGTGCCTGCCGCTGTCGTGGTCGCGCTGGCGGGGCCCGCCCCACCACATGAAACGCAGGGCGAAGTCGGCCATGAGAGTGACCATGCCCACGAACGTGACGGCCAGGGTGGAAACCAGGCTGTAGTAGTTCTTCACGTGGCTGAGCTCGTGGGCCACGACGCCTTCCAGCTCGATGCGGTTCATCTTCTCGAGCAGGCCGGTGGTGACGGCGATCGCCGCGTGCTTCGGGCTGCGGCCCGTGGCGAAGGCGTTGGGTGAGGAATCGTGGATCACGTAGACGCGCGGCTTGGGGAGGCCGGCGGCGATGCACAGGCCCTCGATGAGGGTGTGGAGGCGGGCGTAGGTGTCGGGGTCGGCGGGCTTGGCCAGGCTCATGGCCAGGGCCAGGGCGTCGGACTTCCAGTAGGCGGCGAACGAGCCGGCCACGACGAGGACCAGGGCCACGACCAGGAAGGCCAGACCGAGGCCGAGGAGACGGTCGACGGCGAGGACCACTAGACCGACGAGCACAATGAAGCCGGCCACGAGCAGGAACGAACGCCGCTTGTTGGAGGAGACCTGTTCGTACACCGTCGAGGTCAGAACTGGACGGAGACGGGCCCCCGCGAGGCGTCGTCGGCCTCGAAGTACTCGCGTGTCGTGAACCCGAAGGCGCCGGCCAACAGGTTCGAGGGGAAGCTCTGGATCTTGGTGTTCAGCCGCAGCACCGAGTCGGTGTAGAACTGTCGGGCGTATGCGATGCGCCCTTCGGTGCCCGACAACTCCTCCTGCAGCTCGAGGAAGTTCTGGTTGGCCTTGAGGTCGGGATACGCCTCCGCCACGGCGAACAGCGACTTGAGGGCGTCGGAGATCATGTTCTCGGCCTGGGCCTGGTCGGCGACACCGCTGGCGTTGATGGCGTTGGCCCGCGCCTGGGTGACGGCCTCGAAGGTGCCCTTCTCGTGGGTGGCGTAGCCCTTCACCGTGCTCACCAGGTTGGGGATGAGGTCGTAGCGGCGCTTGAGCTGGACGTCGATCTGGGCCCAGGCGTTCTCGATGCGGTTTCGCAGCCGCACCAGGCCGTTGTACGTGACGATCACGTACAGCAGCAGCAGGACGACGACCACGCCCACGATGATGCCGACGACCATGCGCCATCATACGGCGCGCGGATCGGGACCCGCGAGTAGCTTCCGCAGTGATGATCGGGGTTCTGGCGCCGGTTCGGGTGCGCGCGATGGTGGTGGTGGCCTGCGCCGCCGCCCTGGTGGCCGCCGGTTGCGGGTCCGACGACACCTCCACGTCGACGGGGGCCACGACCACGTCGTCGCCCCCCGCGGCGACGGCGACCACCGCCACGCCGGTCGACCCCGGCGACCCGGGGGACCCGGGCGCGACCGCTCCGCCGGCCACACCGGCTCGGCCGGCCGGGGAGTTCGACACCACGCAGGTGTCGGTGCCGCCCGGCGGGCAGGAGGGGCCCGCCCTGCTCAGCGCGGTACGGGCCGCGGCCCAGACCGGGTTCGACCGCGTCACCTTCGAGTTCGCCAACTACCTGCCGGGGTACTCGGTGGACTTCGTGACGCTGGTCCTGCAGGACGGCTCCGGTGAGGAGGTGGCGGTCGAGGGAGCCGGGAAGCTGCAGGTGAGGATGGTGCCGGCCAGCAGCGTCGACCTGTCAACGGGCGGCACGCCGACCTACGCCGGTCCGCCGCGCTTCTCCCCCGGTACGCCCGCCGTCGTCGAAGTGGTGCAGGTCGGCGACTTCGAGGGCAACCTCACGTGGGTGATCGGGACCTCTTCGACGACGGGTTTCAAGGTGTCCACCCTCGATGCGCCGCCCCGCCTCGTCGTCGACGTGAGGGCCGGGTAGCCACCAGGCGGCCGCTGTGCGCTACCGGCAGTCGTCACCCTTGGCATCGCCCTGCAGGGCCTGCCAGGCCTGGTCGTCCACCGGTTCCAGCGACTCGGCTGCGGCGATCACGGCCGCCCTGTCCAGACCGAGCCCCACCACCTGGGCCACGAGCCCGGGGCTCTCCTCCCAGACCACACCGAACGGACCTGTGCTCTCGTCGAAGGCCGCGTAGAGCAGGCCTGGTCGCCCCCGGACGGTGGTGGGCTCGGTCGTGAGGGCCGAGAAGCGCAGGGGCTGGAGGTCGGCCGCGGTCCGGGCCAGCCCGCCGAGGGTCAGGAGTCGGGCCGGCTCGCCCGCCGTCTCGGGGAACCCGCCCGACCGGTAGAAGAGCCCCCAGGTAGTCCCGTCGAGCGCGCCGAACGGGGCGATCGGCGTGCGGTCGTAGATGCGTGCGGTCTGCGGGCCGAGGGCGTCGGTGGGCAGCGCCGCTTTCCCACTGGTGACGGTCACCACGTCGGCGATGCGGAGCGCCCCGGCGGCATCGGCCCCGCGCACGGCGGCCTCGATCACCCGCCCGGCGATGTCGCGCCAGGAGACCACGTGTCCCCACTCCTCCGACGAGACGGCCTGGAACAGCGGCATCGGCGCGACGTAGCCCGCCAGGCCCTGCACCATGACGGGCTCGGCCCGGTCGTGCACCGGCAGCTCGTCGTGGACGTCCGATGCGGAGAGCCCGACGAGCGGGCCGGCCCAGGGGTCGGGCAGGGACCGGTCTCCCCAGATGGCCATGACCGCACCGTCCCCGTACTGCTCGGCCGACTGCGAATCGAATGCCGAGCACAGCGTGAGCCCGTCCGGGACGCGGGTCGGCACCAATCGCGTGATCGCGTCTTTCCCGTCCGTGCTGCACGCCGCCGCCAGCAGCACGAGCGCGCAGAGCGCAGTGGCGAGGCGCCTCGAGCGCCTCAAAGGGCCACTCGGGCCCGGGCCATCGCCGTCTCGTACAGGGGGACGTAGCGCTCGGCCAGGCGGTCCATGGCGAACGACGCGGCCCGGGCCTCGCCGCCGGCCACCAGGGTGGCGGCCGTCGACGGCTCGCGCAGGACGCGGGTCAGGGCCTGCCCCAGGGCACGGGCGTCGCCTGGGGGAACGAGCAGGGCTTCGCGCCCGTGGCGGGCCACGTTGCGGTAGCCGGGGAGGTCGCTGGCCACGACGGGGATGTGGGAGGCCATCCCCTCAAGCAGGACCATCCCGAACGACTCTCCCCGTAGCGACGGCGCGCACAGCACGTCGGCGCCGCGGAGGCGCTGGGCCTTCTCCTCCTCGCTGAGCCGTCCAAGCCACTCCACGCGGGGATCGCCCGCCACCTCGGCCTGGAGGCGACGGGTCTCGGGCCCGTCGCTGGCCACCCACACCCGGACGTCTCGGGGGATATGGGCCATGGCGGCGAGCAGCACCCCCAGCCCCTTGCGGCTCTCGTGACGACTGACGAACGCGATCGTGGGACCGGTGGTGGGCCATGGGGTGGCCTTGGCGAAGGGCTCCAAATCGATGCCGTTGAACACCAGCTCGATGTCGCCGCCCAGGGTGGCGGCCATGTCGCGGGCGTCCTCCGACACTGCACAGCGCACGTGGAGGCGCGCGGTCAGCCGGGTGCCGAGGGGCCGCAGGCGCCGGTACGCCACGCTCGCCCCGGCGGCGTGGAAGGTGCCGACGAGCGGCCCCGACGACATGACCAGGCTGGTGAGCGTGGGCCCCGGCGCGACGGGCTCGTGGAGGTGGAGGACGTCGAAGCGCTCGTCGCGCACGGCGCGGATCGTGCGCAGCACGCAGGGGAAGTCGGGGGCCAACGGCGCCACCGAGCCGTTGAACAGGGCGGCCACGGTGTTGCCGAGCGGCGTGACCCCGACCTCGGGCGGCGGGCCGTCGCAGGGGCCCAGCACACGGGCGTCGTGGCCAAGGTCGCGGAGGGCCCGGGCCAGGCCGAGCACCTGCCCCTGCACACCTCCCGGCAGGGAGAGGCTGTAGGGGCAAACCAGGCCGACGCGCACGCCCGGAGCGTACCCGGCGCCTGCTAAGACTGACCCTGCCGCCGCGACCAGAGGGAAACCAGCCAATGACCGACGACAACCTCACCAGGGCCGAGGCCCAGGAACGGGCGACCAAGATCGCCTCGGTGTCCTACGAGGTGTCTCTCGACCTCACCACCGGCGACTCCACGTTCGTCAGCGACACCCGGGTCCATTTCACCGCTCCCCTCGTGGGGCTGGCCACCTTCATCGACCTCGACGCCGTCGACGTCACGGAGATCACTTTCAACGGACGGGCGTTCCCCACCACGGCCTGGGACCCCCTCCGTTCACGCGTGGCCGTGCGGGGCCTGCTGGCCAACAACGAACTGCGGGTCGTGGCCGAGTGCGCCTACCAGCACACGGGCGTGGGCCTCCACCGTGTGGTCGACCCCGTCGACGGCAAAGTCTACCTCCACACCCAGTTCGAGCCCTTCGACGCCCACCGGGTGTTCACCTGCTTCGACCAACCCGACCTCAAGGCCACCGTCGCCCTCACCGTGACCGCACCCGACGAGTGGATCGTCGTGAGCAACTCCCCCGTGGCCTCGCACGAGGGCAACGTGTGGTGCTTCGAGCCCACGCCGGAGCTGTCGCCCTACCTGGCTGCATTGGTAGCCGGGCCCTACCAGGGCGTGCACGAGCACCACGGCGACCTCGAGCTCGGCCTCTTCTGCCGCGAGTCCCTGATGCCCCACCTCGATCCCGACGAGATCTTCACCATCACCCGCAAGGGCCTCGAGTTCTTCGTGGAGGAGTTCGACTACCCATACCCCTTTGCCAAGTACGACCAGGTCTTCGTGCCCGAGTTCAACTTCGGAGCCATGGAGAACCCGGGGTGCATCACCTTCAACGAGTCGATGGTGTTCCGCTCCAAGGTCACCGAGGCATCGCGGGAGAACCGGGCCAACACCATCCTCCACGAGATGGCCCACATGTGGTTCGGCGACCTGGTCACCATGCGGTGGTGGGACGACCTGTGGCTCAACGAGAGCTTCGCCACCTACATGGCCAGTCACGCGGCAGACCACGCCACCCGGTTCCGCCGGGCATGGGTGCGCTTCGCCTGGGACATGAAGGCGTCGGCCGCCGGCCAGGACCAGCTCCCGACCACCCATCCCATCTCCGCCGACATCGTCGACACCGACGCCGTGCGCCTGCATTTCGACCGCATCACCTACTCCAAGGGGGCCTCGGTGCTCCGCCAGCTCGTGGCCCGCGTGGGGTCCGACGCCTTCCGCACCGGCATCCAGCGGTACTTCCCCGAACACGAGTGGGCCAACGCCGAGCTCGAGGACTTCCTGTCCGCTCTCACCGAGACCAGCGGTCGCGACCTGGGTACGTGGTCGAAGGAGTGGCTGGAGACGGCGGGCATCAACACCCTCGAGCCCGACTTCGACGTGGACGACGACGGGGCCTACCGCCTCTTCCACATCGTGCAGGAGGCGCCCGCCGACCACCCCACCCTCCGCACTCACCGGGTGGCGCTCGGTTTCTACTCGCTTCGCGAAGGGGCCCTGATGAGGGATTGCCTGGTGGAGGTCGACGTCGCCGGGCCCCGCACCGAGGTGACCGAGCTGGTGGGCAGGCCACAGCCCGACCTGCTCCTGGTCAACGACGGCGACCTCACCTACGCAAAGGCCCGCCTCGACGAGCGCAGCCTGGCCACCGTGCACGCCCACCTCGGCCACATCATCGACCCCTTGGCCCGCAGCCTGTGCTGGGCCATCACCTGGGACATGGTGCGTGATGCGGAGTTGCCCACCAGCCGCTTCGTCGACATCGTGGTGGCCCACGTCGCCGACGAGGAGGACGACACTGTGCTCAGCCGCATCCTGGGCTACGTGCGGGTGGCGGTCGACGCCTACGGCCACCCCGCCAACCGGGTGCCGGCGCGGGCCCGCCTGGCCGCGGCGGCCTGGGAACAGTTGGGGGCGGCCGAGCCCGGGAGCGACCGGCAGCTCATCTGGTCCCGCCACTGGCTCGCCACCATCGACGATTCCGGCGACCTGGCCCGGGCCCGGGCCCTGCTGGAGGGGACCGCCGAGGTCCCCGGCCTGGTGCTCGACACCGATCTGCGCTGGGACGTGGTGGGCGTGCTGGCCTCCAATGCGGCCGACGACGACGGCGCCCTCATCGAGGCCGAGCTCCGGCACGACCCCACCGACATCGGCGAGCGCCGGGCGGCCACCCGGCGGGCGGCCCGGCCCACGCCCGAGGCCAAGGCCGACGCCTGGGAGCGCCTGCATGGCAGCGAGGTGAGCCTGGCCCAGGTGCGAGCCATCACCGGAGGATTCGCCGACTACGGCCAGGAGGACCTGGTGCGCCCGTGGGTGGAGCCCTACTTCGCCGAGCTCAGGAAGGTGTGGGACGAACGCCCGCGCGAGGAGGCAATAGACCTCATCAGCGGCCTCTTCCCGTCCACCCTCGTCGACGAGGCGGTGGTGGCTGCCGCCGACGCGGCGCTGGCCGACGACAGCCTGCCGAGCCCCGTCCGGCGCATCCTCCTCGAGGGCAAGGACGGCGTCGAGCGGGCCCTGCGGGCCCGGGCCGCCGACCAGGCCGCTACCTGAGGCGCCCCTGGGCCCGAGCGGCCCCTGAGCGGGGGACAGACCCACGCGTGGGCGGTCAAGCTGGGCTGAACCGGTAAGATGCACGGAGCGAGACGTCAAACCGGCTGACTCGCGGCTCACAGGAGACGCTTGTGGTCACATTTTTCCAAGTTCATCGTGGGAGCCCGCGCACCGTCCCGTCCCGCCTGGTTGACGGGAGCGCCCGCTGAGCGGGCGGCGAGCCAGCTTCGGCAAGCGGGATCGGGAGCGGGCGAAGAAGGAGAAGGCGGCCGCCAAGCGCGACGCCCGTCAGAACAAGGGCGCCGAGTCCCCCGAGGACGCAGTCGACGGGGTCACCGAAGAGGTCACCGTGGACGCGGTGTCGACGGCCAACGGCGAAGCCGCCACGGCCAAGCTGCTCGAAGCCATCGGAGCCCTCCACCAACGCTTCGACGACGGCGGCATGTCGTATGACGACTTCGAGGAGCAGAAGGCCGAGCTGATGGGGCGCCTCACCGTCGAGTAGTGCCTCGCCGGGTGACGGGCCCGAGCGGCCCTCCGAGCGGGTTGACGATGGCGGTCACGGCATCGACTACAATGAGGTGCCG